>CAZFOO010000003.1:0-85354 GCA_964520585.1 uncultured Bacteroidales bacterium | reverse complement strand
TATCCTGGTAAAGCCGAGGATGCCATTCATGGGAGTACGTATTTCATGACTCATATTGGCAAGGAAAGCGGACTTCAGGCGGTCGCTTTCTTCTGCCTTTTCTTTGGCTGCCATGAGGTCCTCGACCATCTTTTTCCTTTCGGTAATATTCTCACTCATTGACACAAAATTGGTAACCTCACCCTGTTCATTTATTACAGGCGAAATAACAGCCCATATCCAGTAAAATTCACCGTTTTTCTTTTTGTTCTTCAGCTCGCCTGTCCAGTCCCTTCCCGAAAGTATAGTATCCCATATTTCACGGTAAAATTCACGTGAATGATCCCCCGATTTAAGAATACGCGGATTCTCACCCCGTAATTCTTCAAGGGAGTAGCCGGTGGTGGTTTCGAAATGGGGATTAACATATTCAAAGCTCCCGTCTATTCCGGTAATGATGATTGATATTGGGGACTGCTCTACTGAACGGCTGAGCAATCTCAGCTCTCTCTCCGCAGTTTTTTTTGCGGTAATATCATGAATGATAGAATGGAGAAAAACTTTTCCGCCGGTCCTGATCTTACATGTATATACTTCTACATCCTTTATCTGTCCGGATGCAGTCCGTTGCCTGAAGGTAAAATAATTTTTTTCAGAGTCGGTTACCCGCCTGATCTCCTTTTTGATTTCGGCAACAGGATGGGCACTTAGCTGGAAAACATTCATTTTGGTCAATTCTTCCTTGGTCCATTGGTAAAACCGGGCAGCCGCCTCATTGGCTTCGAGAATATTTCCGTTTCGGGGATCAATAATAAGTTTAATGGCTATGTGCTTCCGGAAAATATCATGGAACATTTCCTGGCTTTCCCTGATTTCCGTTTCTGCCTTTTTGATCCGGCTGATATCCTGGAAGGCTCCCTGTACCTTAGCTATCTTCCCGTTTTCCCTGACTACCTCTCCTATGGTTCTTATCCAGCGGCGGTCTCCCCCAAGAGTAATGATCTCCATTTCTTCATCAAAAGGAACACCTTCATTCACACATGCATTAAAAACAAGTCTTATCCTTTCCCTCCATTCGGGGGCATAATATCCTAAGGCTTCGTCCACTGTGGGGGAATATCCTCTGGGGGTTCCGTGCATATCGGCAACAACATCGGACCAGTGAACAATCCTTTCATTTGACGGAACCTGCCTGCTCCTGTCATCAGGATCGCGCAAATCCACAACCCAGCCGCCGAATTTGGCAATTTCCCCTGCAATTCTGAGCAGGGTATTGCTGGATCTCAACGATGCCTCTGAATTTTGAAAATTACTATCCGCCATTTTCAACCTTTTCAGCTATTCTCAATCTTTAATAAAACCAAAAATAACGAATAACTCTTATAAAAACCAGATGATAATGATTGTTATGCGGAATAATTATACGGGAGACCGGAGATAAATTATAAATTATTACTCAATTTGCCGGGAAAGATACCTGCTGAGAGACCTTACCCTTACCGGTTCCTCAACCAGCCTTTTCTCCCTGTCCAGCAGCAACATGGTGGGAGTACCCTCCAGTCCGTAATCACGCGCAACGGGACAATCCCAACGCCGGAAAGCACTGTAATTAATCCAGTCATATCCTCCTTTTTCTATGTGGTCGCGCCACTCCTGCTCGTCATCCTCTATTCCTATGGCTATAACTTCAAAAAAACCTTCCTGCTCTTCCTTAAGCTCCGAATACAATCCGTACAGTTCATCCATAATATCCCCGCAATGCGGGCACCAGCTTCCCCAGAAAAGGATAAGCGTATATTCGGCTTCGACATCATAAAGGCCGGTCATCTGCCCATCAGGAGAACTAAAACTGAATTCCGGAACCATGTCTCCCGGTTCGGGCTTGCCAACGGCCGGTGAGCCTGCAATTGTTCCCTCTTCAAAACAAATATCCCCAAGCAGGTACCGGCTGGTAAGATATTCCGTCACCATACCCATATCTTCCATGGTTTCAAAGCCGTTAATGAGATATTCCAGCGTAAAATAAAAGACCTCCTCATTTTCAATGGCATGTTGGAGAATTACATCAATGGCAGACATAAATTTTTCCTGCTGTTCTTCATGATCTTTCCCGGCGCTTATCTTATAAAGGGACAGATAACGAATTATCTTTTCCGGAACCAGGTCTGTATGCAGAATTACCGGGTCTGCAAACTGGTTCTCGAAAAAGAACTGATCCCTTAGCTCCCCGGCCCCCTCACCGGTGGCAGGTGAGCTTATCCTGGGCATTTTATGAAACCGCGCAATAACAGAAAAAACTGTTCCTTCATTCTTTTTTACCAGGTTATCGATGTAGTTGGACCGTCGGTTCTGAACCCTGTTGTACTGCCGTTTCAGTCGCCGGTAAAACCTGTCATCCTGAGGATAATTGACCAGCGCATTGCTTAAAACGCTGATTTTCCTCTCGTAATCATGCATGGTCCTCAAGAAATTATAGTAAAGCCTGTTTTCATCGGAAATTAAAATTTCCATGCTGTCCAGAGGAGAAGCATAATGTGTCTGGAAAACCACGGTATTACCATTCCATATTAGATCAAGCTGCTGTTTGTGGTCATCATGAAGTCCGGGGAGAGTATTTTTCCCCATGGCCAGCCGGTAAAGGCCCTTTTCCCTTTCAGGAGGAAAATAAAACTCGAAACTGCCTCCGGCCTCAGCCATAACAGAATCAATAAGGATAACCTCATCACCATAAAGCGAATAAAGCAGTATCTTCCTGCCAGGTAACCCCTCAACCTGTCCGTAAATCCTCTCAGGCTCATATACCTGTTCTGAGGCGGCATCACTTTCAATATCGCTGCCATTACAGGACAAGAAGAAGCCCAGGGTAAAGAAAAACAGGTAATTCCTCATTTTAGCCATACATTAATTATGATAAATATTTGTTAAAAACACGAATATTCGCAAAAGTACAACTTTTCTCCTGCAACTTAAGTAATTTGGCTTTCAATTCCTAATCAGTTAAGCTTTAAAGACATATGTGATTCAAAAAATTGGCGGTGCCGGGCAAAAACAAATTTTAAACCCTTATTGCGGACAATAGATTATCTTGTGCCGGTAAATTTTTTGTTCTGGTTTAAAAATGACTTAACAATTGAAACTTCGATCCCCTGATGTTTTTAATGCAAAATTTATGCTTTTTTACAGGAGAAATATTATAATTTCGCCAATGGATAAATTTTTGTTATTATTCCGGATGATATTATCGATCATTAACTGAAGACAACACATGATGTCAACTTACAAAAAGATTAATATTATTGCAGGTTGGGCAGTATTTCTAATTGCCACCACCGTTTATTTTATGACCCTTGAACCTACGGCAAGCTGGTGGGACTGCAGTGAGCGTATCACTGCAGCCTACAAGATGGAGGTTCCCCATCCCCCCGGAGCACCATTTTTCAGCCTGATGGGAAGAATTTTCACCATGCTGGCTCCCGACCCTTCCCTTGCCGCTATGTTCATGAATGCCATGTCGGCCCTGGCTGCTTCGGCTACTGTCATGCTGCTGTTCTGGATAATCACCCACATGGGAAAAAAGATAATCTCACCGGGCAAAGAACCGGACAAAGCGCAGACTTTCGCATTGATCGGATCGGCCTTTACCGGTGCAATGGCATTTTGTTTTTCAGACACCCAGTGGTTTGTGTCGGTTGAAGCTGAGGCATATGCTACAAGCGGACTATTTACGGCCCTTGTCTTCTGGGCCATCCTGAAATGGGAAAATGTGGCCGATCAGAAATATTCGGCGAGCTGGCTTATACTCATTACTTACCTGATGGGGCTTTCTATAGGGGTACACCTGCTAAATCTTCTTGCCATACCGGCAATAGTGTTTGTTTATTATTTCCGCAAATATGAGGTTTCCCGCAAAGGCATACTTTATGCTTCCCTGGTTTCGGTACTCCTGCTGGGTGCATTTGTATATGTTATCATACCAGGGATAGTAAGAATGGCCAGTATTGTTGAGCTGCTTTTTGTGAACTCATTCGGGTTACCATTTCACAGCGGAATATTATTTTTTATTATACTGCTGGGGATATTGCTGGCATGGGGAATCTATTACACCCAGAAGAAACGTATGGCTGTAATGAATACCATAATACTGGGACTGACCATGGTCCTGATAGGTTATTCTTCTTATGCGGTTGTGGTTATAAGGTCATCGGCAGAACCACCTATGGACCAGAACTCACCAAATAACGTATTCAGGCTGATCTCCTACCTGGCACGTGAGCAGTACGGTGCCAGTCCGCTTTTCTTCGGACCCTATTATACCGCACCACAGGTGGATGTTAAAGAGGGCCGGATGCAATATATAATGGAGGATGGCAGGTATGTCGAGACAACTCCAAGGATAGAGGCTACTTACCACGACGAATTCACTGGGTTCTTTCCACGCATGTGGAGCAGCAGCAGCCAGGGACACATTAGCGAATACGAGCGCTGGGGAATGGTTGAGGGAAGAGAGATAAGGGTAACCGTTGATGGGGAGCAACAGACGATCACCCGCCCCACATTCGTGGAAAATATGAGGTTCTTTTTACGGTACCAGGTGTGGCACATGTATGGCAGATACTTCATGTGGAATTTTGTGGGGAGGCAGAACGACCTGCAGGGACACGGCGAACTGCTGAAAGGAAACTGGCTTACCGGCATAGGGTTTCTGGATGAATGGCGGCTGGGTCCGCAGGATAACCTGCCGCCTCATATGGCAGACCATCCGGCGAGAAACTTATATTACGGATTGCCCCTGCTTTTGGGACTCATCGGGTTGTTTTTCCATTATAAAAAGCAGAAAAATGATTTTGCCATAGTGCTGATGCTCTTCTTTTTCACGGGACTGGCAATAATAATTTATCTTAACCAGTATCCTATTCAGCCCAGGGAAAGGGATTACACCTATGCAGGGTCTTTCCTCGCCTTCTCCATCTGGATAGGTCTGGGTGTGCTTTCGCTGATAGAATGGATGAAGAAAAAAATGCCTCATTGGGCCGGCAGTATTCTGGCCGTGATGGTTACACTATTGCTGGTACCAGGGCTGATGGCATCGGAGAACTGGGATGATCACGACCGTTCGGGAAGATTCACCGCGAGGGATTTTGCATTTAATTACCTTAATACTACCGAACCCGATGCCATAATTTTCACCCACGGCGACAATGATACCTTTCCTCTTTGGTATGCCCAGGAGGTAGAGGGTGTACGTACCGATGCCAGGGTGGTTAACCTTATGCTGCTCAATGCCGAATGGTATATCGAACAGATGAAAAAAAGGATGAACGACTCTCCACCGGTTCCTTTTTCATTACCCAGGCATAAATACCTCGATGGGACCAATAATCTTATTTACATGGTCGAACGTTTTGATGAGCACGTTAATGTGAAGCAGGTGGTGGATTTTATTGCCAGCGACAGCGACGGAAGCAAGATTCGGGTATCAGGCAACAGGTTTGTCGATTACATACCTACAAAAAAGTTCAGGGTGAGAGTCGACCCTGACAAGGTGATTGAAAACGGAACAGTTGCTCCGGAACTCAGGGATGAAATAGTTGAATCGATAGATTGGGAAATTGACGAAAACTACCTGGTAAAAAACCAGATGATGGTGCTTGACCTGCTTGCAAACAATGACTGGGAAAGGCCTGTTTATTTTATAAGCGGGGGAACAGAAGATGCCCTGGGACTGGAGGAATATTTCCAGCTTGAAGGGTTTGCATTCCGGCTGGTGCCCATTCGTAGCGAAGGTGATGACTTTGAGTATGGAAGGGTGAATACCGAAAAGATGTATGATAATTTCATGCATAAGTATGACTGGGGCAGGATGAATGAGCCAGATGTTTATCTTGACCATTATAATATCCGGACGCTCAGCATCCTGAGACTAAGGAATAAATTTGCCAGGCTGGCAAATGCCCTGATTGAAGAAAATAAAGTCGATTCGGCCGTTATGGTGCTGGACCGCTGTATGGAACTGATGCCGGTAGATAAGGTTCCGCATGAGTTCATGTTGCTTTCCGTTGCAGAAGCCTATTATAATGCAGGAGAAACCATTAAGGGAAATGAGATTATAGAGGATTATTTTCAAACTGTTTCATCGGAAATGGAATATTACCTCTCTTTTCCCAGGCGCCTGGCCATGCATCTTGATGAGGAGATGCGTACTTCGCTTCAACTCATGAATGAGATGGTAAGAATGTCAAGGAATTTTGAACAGAATGATTTGTCGGAGATGATGAATGAAAAGTTCAACCAGTATATGGACAGGATGATGGAAGCCTATTGACTGTGGCAGCAAATTAATGCGCCGGTGCGGCAAGCCTTTGAGTTTGAAGTCTATCCATGCCTCAGAAGAAGTCTGTCCCGGCTTGAGGCTGTATTCACCGTCACTCCGGGCTTTCAGGAATATCCGTCACTCTCAGTATACGAGGACAGTGCGGATACTGCTAAGGTTACCCGTGGTGATGCGTAAAACATACATTCCTTTTGGAAGCAGGTTAACCTCTATCTCTTCTTCAAGGCGTGAAACGTGACTGATCTCTTTTTTAAATGCAACAGTTCCCCCGATAGTTACAAGTTCAATACTAACGGGGTCATGCACCAGCCCCCGATCGATAGTGATAAAAAGCCGGTCAGATACCGGATTTGGATATACAATTATGTTAGAATCATCTGCAGCCGGCAAATATGAACTACTAAGGGGCGATTCTACATATACAGTGTCACTTCCAGCACAACCCTTAATGTCTGTTACCGTAACCCAGTACTGTCCGAATTCTGCAGCTTCAAAATTTTCACCGGTAGAGTTGTCCTGCCAGAGGTAGGTTGCGTAGCCAGATCCGGGACTTAGAGTTACGGGGAGAGAGGCGAACAGGGTGTCGGCGCCTTCTGCAAGGGCAATTTCAGGAAATCCGTAAACTTCAATATCGGCCGACCGGCTGTTGTTGGAGGAGTTTCCGTCATTGTGATAATCCAGCCAGGCGATAATGCTATAACTCCCGGATATGGAAAGGTCGGCAGTTACACTAAAGGTATGATCAAGAATCTCTCCCGGAACCATTTCATTGTCCAGGATAACAATCTCCTCAATTTGACTGCCCTGGTCAACCCGGTAATACAATTTTATTTCTTCGCCTTTCTTAACGGCCAATTCGCCAATGTTTTTGAATTTGATCCCTATCTTCTCTTCACTGGAAAGCTCACAATCCGGCTCTGGAACCAAAAGCTCCATCATTGAAAGGTCTGTCTCAGGATAGTTTACATAAACCGTATCTGACGCCATGCAGCTATTGGCATCTGTTACCGTAACATGAAAGTAATCTGATACCGGACTGTCGATCTGTAAGATTTGACCGGTGGAACCATCCTGCCAGAAATAGGAGATAAAACCTTCACCTGCATCAAGCGTTATGGGTGTGGTGGTATAGAGTTCATCCGATCCGTCTCCTATATCGACCGATGGAGGTTCATGAATCACTATTTCTAACGAGGAGGTATCATTTTCATTCATAGGATCAGATGAATATCCGGTCCACGCTGATATGCTGTTTTCCCCGCTAAGGGTGAAAGTTGCGGGCATATCAAATTCATGATAAACGCTGGTCCCCGCCCCCAGTGTTGAACCCAGGTTAAGGGATTCGGTGACCGGACTGCCACCGTTAATGCTGTATGCCACCTGTATATTTGCCGTGGAAGAAATATTGGTATTGCCGAAGTTGGTAATTTCGGCCGTCAGGAGACCTTCTTCTCCCTGGCATCCGGAGCCGGCTATCTGGATATCGGATACGCCGATATCGGAGAGCAGTATCATCACCCTTTTGGTATCGGTGGCGGGACAATCATTATTATCGGTTACGGTGAGGGAGAGATCATTTATCCCCATCTGATCGGCAGTATAAGTCTGACTGTCACTTCCATCGTGCCAAAGGTAGGTCTTAAATCCTTCGCCCGCATCGACTGTGTGTTCGGGGACCTGGACAGTGATGTCGGGGCCAAGATCAAGAACCGGGGGCACAAAAACGCCAACATCTGAGCTTAGCGTATCATTGCCCTGGTCCATATCGCCGGTAAGTGCTGAAAAAACTTTGAAGTTATACCAGTTACCCTCTTCAACCTTAACGGCCTGACTGAAATTGCAGGTAAATGTTTCTCCGGGCTCCAGCGGATAATCAATAATAAATTCTTCAGTTATCACCGTACCGCCGTTTACTTTATAACCAAAATATACAGTATTATCCGCTTCAAGGGATATGTTTCCTGTATTCCTGAACCTTGCAGAAACATTCACCTCATCAGGTGCTCCGCATGAGGAAACCGGCGACAGGATAGAATCAGCTGCAATATCGATAATATTAAGAGTAACCGTTACTTCATCCTGGGCCGGGCAATCATTCTCATCGGTAACACTTACAGACACATTGCTTGTTCCCGGCTCGTTGACGGTAAATGTTTGTCCGTCGCCCCCGTCATGCCACAAATAGGAAGCAAAACCCACACCGGCATCAACTGTATATTCCCACTGATTGAGCACCACATCTTCTCCCAGATTTACCTCTGGAAAACCAAATACTTGAAATTCCGCGATAAGCAGATCATTGGTATTGTCGTTATCATTATCGAGACTGGTAAAAACTTCCAGCCCATAGGTGCCGGTAACAGAGAAATCAAATACCTCGTTGAATGTATACTCCATAATGCTGCCGGGATACAGGGTGTCGGCGAGGACCACTGTTTCGATAACCGGATCGCCGTGATCAATTGTCAGATGAACAGTGAACTGATCGCCGGCAATCAGAGTATCAGTTCCGAAATTCTGAATCTTCACCGTGACGGGCTCTTCTTCACTTTGTCCGCAGTCGGACACGGGGGCAACAAGTTCTGAAACACCAATATCGGCAATAAGGCGGACAACCTCTACAGAGCTAATTGCATAACAACCTATGGCATCCGTAACAGTGACAGAGAATTCCCCTTCACCCTGCACTGCGAACTCCGCGCCGGTACTGCCATCGTGCCAGAGGAAATCATAACCGTCTATACCTGCATATGCGTCAAGTACCACTGTATCTGGCAATACGGTATATATATCCTTTCCCAGATCAACAACCGGAATGGGAGTAAGTATCAAATCAAGTATAGTGGTGTCGTTGGTGGTACCCTCATTGTAAAAATCTACATCCTCTTCCAGCATGGTGTAAGCTGCCAGTTCAAACCCGCCTTCTTCGGACAGATCGACAGGGCTCTCAAACGTATAGTTAACGGTAGCTCCTGCTTCAAGGTCTTCCTGCAGAAAGAACGTTTCAACGAACTTGTTTTCACCATTTATATCAAAGCCCACCGGGATCCCGGTCCCTGCTACCAAACTTTCCAGTCCGTGATTCATCACTACAATCTCTATTTCAACAGGCAGGGTGTATGCACAACCGTCTTCCAGGTGATGGATGGCGGTAACACCAACATCAGGAGGTACGTTGTATATCTTTATCTCATCAAAAGCAAAACCTTCGTGAACCTTTTCTCCGGCGGCCGAGTTAAACACGACCCTGAAGCAGACATCATCCTCTCCGGCAAGTACATGCATATGGCTGCGGACAGTCTTCCAGCCGTTGCTTTCGCCCGACCACCCCTGTGGCGAATTATACCAGTTCCAGGAGTATTCATCACCGTCACCTTCCGTTCCGAGGAGCTGCCAGCTATTCCTGCCATCGATGGAAACCATCACTGCCGCATGATCAGCGGGATCGGAGGTATGCCACCATGCACTCATATCAAACACCGGATTCAGGTTGCCGCTCAGGTCGAAACAGGGACCTTCGACCCACGAACTCTCTTCCGGATTATACTCCCCGGTAAGGTTGGTAGCCCAGGCACTCCTCCCTTCAATGGCATTGTCAATTACCGATCCGGCAGGTTCTCCATGCGACCAGGAAGAATTTGTTCCTCCTTCCCTCCAGAACATGGCCGGCTCTCCTTCGAATCCTTCCTCAAAAGGCAGCATATAAACAGGTACCGAAAGAATCTCATCTGTGGTCAGATCATTATCCGGCTCCTGATCGCCGGCATACATTGTCTTTGCCATCACCTGAAAAAGCCCGGACTCCGAAAAATCTGCCGTAGTGCTGAAAACATAATCAATGCCGCCGCCTACAGGGATGGAACTTGTAATAACCTCTTCAATCCATGTCACACCTCCATCAATTGAATATGCAACCGGTATCGGTTCTTCAGCCGGTATGGCAGCAAGGTTATCAACCCGGACTGTCACAGCTTCCTGACTGCTCATTCCACAATCCTCAAACGGCCCCAGCCAGGCAGTAACCGCCATATCACGGGTAATATATTCACCGGAAATAACAAAATTATCAATGTTCCAGCCTGAATAGTTATTAAAATTATCAGTATCCCCAAGCCCGAATCTTATAAATACCCCTGCCTGGCGGTCCGCCATACCCGAAATATCATAACTTTTCTGTATCCAGCTGTTGTCAAGTACAAAATTGCTGTTTCTCCATAACTGCTGCCAGGTGTTTCCACCATCACTGCTTACTTCAATATAGGCGCCGTCCCATGTCTCAATGTTAAGCCACTGCCGGAAATGCAAGGTAAGATCTTTATAAAAGAACAGGTCAAGCAAAGGAGACACTGCGTGATAGTGCATCGAGGTGTCGTTAAGACCCGGTTCATACTTATAGGGATTATCTCCCTGCCCGCTAAGGTCGGTCCCCAGCACCCTTGACCCGCTATAAGGAAAAGCAGGATTGGGGTTGCCTGGGTTTTCACCTCCACCTTGAGGCACTGCTATTTCAAATTCATCTTTAAGTGACCATCCCCTCTCCTCATCAAAATTATCATAATAAACAGTCTCGAGAATTGTCCTGGAGCCGGAAGGAGAAGCAACAGATTCAGGCAAAAGAGTATCGCCTATTGATATTGACCCGGTCTCAAACATGCCGTCAATGACATTTCCTGGTGAGGCATCTGCAGCCAGATCATAACTTACCCATAAATAAGTATCACCGGTGGGAAGAATGCAGCCGATATTTTCAAAAACGGCGGTACCTCCGGAAAACCCGGTAGCTTCGCCTATTGGCTCACCAACAGAAAATGTTGCTGAACTGGTCCGGTAAAGCTTAACCCCGCCGGCAGCAATGTCATCATCTGAAGTATTAACCGAAGATAAGCTTAAAGAATTCAATGTCAGATCACCGGTATTGCCAAAAACCTTAAGGTGCATTTTCAGCAATTCATTATTCTCTGTGCCGGCAACCACAAAATCATCGCTGGCCGACGATATATCAAGAGAGCGAACATATCTTTGAACGATGCCGGTTTCAACAATCTCTATCTCATCAACTACCACTCCATGCCCCCACCTGGTAGTTGCTTCAAATGCCAGATAATATGTTTCAGAATGATCGGGTAACGGTATCACTTGCTGAGTCCAGTCCCCGACAGGATCAAGATATTCATTAAGCAGCACCCACGGCGACTCTTCGCTTGTCCGGTAATAAACCCTCAGAATATCATAATTTTCCTGTCCTCCCCAGGTCCACGGTACCTGTGCGTGCCAGAACCGGAGTTCAGGTTTTATGGCATATTCCAGATCTATGGGAACAGTAACCAGTTTTGTAGTTTCATAGTTGGTACTCTCTTTTTGAAAATAGGCATTGTAGGATCCGCTGTATGCCCTGTCGGGATTCCTTCCATTGTCTATATCGCCGGGAGGAGTGGTGTTGTTCGGATCGTTGGGATTATGGCCTCCATTACGGTATCTCCAATATTCCGCAGTTTCCTGAACTATCTCTTCGGTCCATCCTGAGGGCCTGCCACCTGATTCGAACCCTTCATAAAAAAGGATCTCTTCATCCTGTGCTTTGAGATAGACGGAAATAATAACTAAAAATAATGCACTGAAAGTGAAGGTCCGCATTGCTATTCATTTATATCGAGAGACTGTCGGATGTATCAGGGACTGCCATTTATGATGGTTGATAAGCAGTTTAATGATTTATACGCCTATGCCCTGTCCATGTTACATTATGCAGGTAATTATTGATGAAAAGCCTCGAAAAGCATGTGGTTTTATAACATTTCAATGATGAGTTTCGTAAACCTCCATAAACCATGAAATAATTTTCATCAGGAGAAATTGGGTTCCTATAAGTCAGTATCAAAATTCCGGTTAACGTTTTGCATGAAACAATACCTGTATTTGGCCATGCTGTACAGCGTGTTATTCCTGCTATTACCTTGTACAGCAATGGCCCGGGCCATACCTTATGCTTTGTTCCTCGGACCCATGGAAGTATGTGCACCTGAAACGGTGACTTTTGAAAACAGCTCGTCAGGGGGAAATTTGTATACATGGTACGTTGATAACGTTCAGCAGCAGCAGACAGCCACTCCCGAAGATTTCACCTGGCTTTTCGTGAATAGCAGCACCATGCCGGAAGTATACGAGATCAGGCTGATTGTCGATAACGGGTTGGGGGATTCGGATGAGTATTTAAGGGGGATCACAGTCTATCCTGAAGTCCATGCTGCCTTCAGTGCCAATCAGACCAGCGGGTGTCATCCCCTGGATGTTGATTTTACCAATAATTCAACGGGATTTTCCGGAACCTGGGAATGGAACTTTGGTGACGGAGGCTCCAACTGGGTATCGGATCCTTCGCACACCTTTCATAATTTTTTTGATCCTGATAAACTGACCTATGAGGTAAGTCTGGTTGCAACATCACCTGACATGTGCAGGGACACTGCCCGGCTTGACATTACTGTGAACCCCCATATAGAAGCACTATTCACTGCCGATACCGTTACCGGATGTCATGAACTTGAGGTCACCTTTACAGACCTTTCTGCCGGAGCTGACACCTACATCTGGAATATGGATGATGGCACTATTTATAATCATCATGGCGGCACATTTTCTCACACATTTATTAACAATACGGGAATTACACAATCCTATACAATAAATCTGAGGGTTGAAAATGACGAGAGTTGTTTCGATGAGATACAGAAGACTATTGTTGTTTTTCCCCGGGTGAGCGCAGATTTTGCTGCTGTCCCCCAAACAGGCTGTTCTCAGCTAAGTGTACTGTTTCAGAACAATTCGTCGGGAGCATCAGAATACCTCTGGGAATTTGGTGATAACGGCACTTCCCTGGAAACAGACCCGGTGCACGTATATGATAAAAATACGGGTAACAGCAATGAAACCTACCAGGCAAGATTAATAGCGATATCGGACGATATGTGCAGGGATACCTCCGCATACACTCCCATAACGGTGCATCCCCATGTTGAGGCTGATTTTTCGATTGACGTGGCTGAAGGATGTCATCCTCTTACGGTAACCATAAGCAACAATTCCACCGGTGCGGACAATCATCTTTGGGAGTTCGGCGATGGTAGTCCGGATTCGTCGACAGATGATGCCAACTTTACCCGTACATTTGAAAATACTTCCGGCACTATACAAATCTACACCATAAGGCTCACTGCCGAAAACAGCTATGGTTGTGATCATGTAATTGAAAAGGAGGTAACCGTTTATCCGGAGGTAAATGCAGGGTTTACTGCAAATAACGATGAAGGCTGTTCACAGCTTACCATTGGTTTCACCAATAGTTCTTCGGGTGCCGCAGACTATTTATGGGAATTCGGTGACGGCGGTACATCAACGGAAGAACATCCTGTGCATACCTACGCAAAGAATACCGGTTCGACGGACCAGGTTCATCAGGCAAGACTGATAGCCATATCCTCAGAATTGTGCCGTGATACGACCGGTTATCAGGATATTACCGTCTACCCCCACATCGAAGCCGGATTCACAATGGCTCAGGCAGAGGGATGTCATCCATTCCAGGTAACTGTCGACGATAACTCCACCGGAGCAGAAACCTACCATTGGGATATGGGCGATGGCACGGTATATAATCAGGAAGGAGGCAGCATCACTCATACTTACAACAATACCGGCAATAACCCGCTCTTCCGTACAATAAGACTGACGGTTACAAATAGCAGGGGATGCGACAATTATTTTGAAAAGATTATTACCGTTTACCCGGTACTCACTTCTGCATTCACTACAAGCACAGATGAAGGATGCGAGCCTCTCACGGTAGATTTTTCAAATACCTCAGATAATGCGGACTATTATTTGTGGGACTTCGGCGACGGGGCAACATCATCGCTGGAAGATCCGCAACATACATTTTTTAATCCAGCCGGGAACGATACTGTTTACACCGTGCAGCTTACCAGCTTTTCTGCAGGCGGAGAATGTATTGAAGTGAGCCAGAAAGATATCACGGTCCATGGCCGGGTTAATGCAGATTTTTCCTTTAACATGGCCACCGGCTGCAACCCTTTTGAAGTGGAATTCAATAATTCATCATCGGGTGCGGAAAGTTATATATGGGATTTCGGCGATGGAACCATAGTAAATTCAGCAGATGCATTTCCGGTCTCCCACACATTTGATAATATAAGCTTTTCTGATATACTGGAGTATGATGTTACCATGACAGCAGTTAACTATGCCGGTTGCACAGATCAGTCAGTCCTGCCGGTCAGCGTTTATCCATCTATAAAAGCTGAATTCTCTGCATCTGTAAACCTGGGCTGCCATCCGCTTACCGTTGATTTCAGCAATATGAGCCAGGGAGAACATTACTATCACTGGGATTTCGGCAACGGCAAAACATCAGCACAGGCCGGCCCAACTCATACCTTCACCAATACAGGTACTACTGACAGCATATACACCGTGACACTGGTCACGACGGCAGAAAACAATGTTTGCAGCGATTCATTCAGTATTGACATCACCGTACATCCTTATTTAATGGCGGACTTTGATCTGCCGGAAAATATTGGATGCACCCCTTTTGAAGCTGTTCTGGAAAACTCATCGGTAAATGGTGCAGAGTACCATTGGGATTTTGGCGACGGAAACGACAGCGTCACTTTCAATAATAATCCCTTCCCGTACAAGTTCACAAACAGTGGTTTCTCAGACATATCGGAATATCCGGTAACCATGAAGGCAATAAGCAATGAGGGATGTGAAAGCGAGATGGTAAAAACTGTAAAGGTATATCCGGATATAAATGCAGATTTCCAGGTCAGCGACCTCCAGGGATGTCAGCCGCTGACAGTTGATTTTACAGATGTAAGCAGCGGGGCTTATCATTATGAATGGGACTTTGGTGACGGGAGCTCTTCGGCGGAAAGCTCCCCATCGCATACCTATACCAACACCGGCAGTACCGACAGCATTTTCAGGGTCATGCTGCGGGTAACTGCTGCAAATAATGTATGCAGCGACTCCTTCTACATGGACATCAGGGTCCATCCCATGGTGAAGGCGGATTTCAGTTTCCCGGAAGGTATACAATGCACTCCGGCTGAATTTACTTTCAACAACTCCTCCACCGGAGGAGAAATATACAGGTGGAATTTCGGTGACGGAACGGATACGATTACCTATAACATGAACGGTTTTGGACGCAGATTTGCCAATGCCAGCTACACCAGTAAGGCCGATTTCCCGGTAACCCTGGAAGCTGAGAATTATGCAGGATGCACTCATCAGATACAAAGAACGGTCAGTCTTCATGCTGATGTGAGGGCCGCGGTCACCCCCTCCGTCAATGAGGGCTGCAATCCGCTGCCGGTAGATTTCGACAATATTTCCCAGGGAGGATATACCTACAGATGGGATTTTGGTGATGGTGCATTCACCGATAAGGAAAATCCATCCCACATTTTCACCAACTTTTCAGGCAACCGGATTGAACAGGAAGTTACCCTTACCGCCACATCGCAAAGTTTCTGTACTGCCGATACCACCTTTACCATTTCAGTATATCCACTTCCGGTGCCGGTGATCGATATAGAAAAATCGGTGGATTGTCCCCCATTTGACCTGTTGATAGATAACTTAACCCTGGGAGCAGAAAACTACACATGGCTATTCGGCGACGGGAGCAGTACCACGACAGGAGACAGGGGCCTTCTCACCCATACTTATAATAATTCCGGAGACGACATTGCAGGATATGATCTTAAATTAATTGCCAAAACAGATTACGGATGTGTAGATTCGGCGCAGCAGAAAATATTTGTCTATCCGGGTGTGATAACCGGTTTCAGCTCCGTCACCGAAGGTTGCAGTCCCCTGACGGCAAGATTTACCGATGAGTCGGTAAGAGCTGTAACCCACGAATGGCATCTTGGAGATGGCAGCTTTTCCAGAGTAAAAGACCCTGTTCACCAGTATTTAAATAATTCGGTAAATGATACCAGCTTCTATGTGCAGCAGACAGGAATTTCAGAATACGGATGCAGGGACAGTATGGGCTACCACATAGATGTATATCCGCAGCCGGTAAGCAGGTTCACTGCCCTGCCAACTCACCAGACATGGCCTTCGGCAACAATAGAAATTGAAAATATGACCAATCCCGGCAACTGGGATTTTGAGTGGAATTTTGATGACGGCACAACCAGCGTGGAAAAGGATCCGGGTGCTCATGAATATGGAGATTGGGGTGAATATGAAATAGGTCTTTACGTTTCAAGCACCAATTGTTCTCATTCTATTTCACGCCGGATCAGGATCCTGCCGCCACCGCCGGTTGCAGAATTTGAACATCCTGGACCCGGATGTGCGCCCCACGGTGTTCAGTTTAGAAATAACTCGGTGTACGGGAGCAGCTATTTTTGGGAATTCGGGGACGGAAATACGTCGGCCGATCCTGAACCCTACCATATTTTTGAGGAGCCGGGACTTTACAGTGTCAAACTTACCGTTACCGGGGCTGGAGGAGCGGAATTCGCCTACAGGGAAGTTGAAGTTTACAGGCTGCCTGAGGTGAGTTTCATGGTGTCTCCCGAGCTGGTGATGCTTCCGGGGCAAAAGGTACAGCTGTTTAATGAATCAAAATTCGGCAGCAGCTATTTATGGGATTTCGGCGATGGCATACAGTCCGGTCTGGAAAGCCCCATTCACCAGTATACTGAAACCGGCGACTATGATATCAGGCTGAGTGTGTGGACTGATGATGGCTGTTACGGTGAAATGACCAAACATAACGCGGTAACGGTGACAGGGGAAGGAATAATCGCATTTCCAAATGCATTCCGGCCGGATATTTATGGCCCGTCAGGCGGAAGCTACAACAGGAACGCCCTCAACCCCAACACGGTGTTTTATCCGCTCCATGCCGGAATAGAAGAATACCGGCTGGAGATATATAACCGGTGGGGGGAGCTGCTGTTCGTCAGCGAGGATATTGAAATTGGCTGGGACGGATATTACCAGGGCAAAATATCCAAGCAGGATGTGTATGTATGGAAGGCATGGGGAAATTATATTAACGGGGAAGAATTCATTAAAGCGGGAGATGTTACGCTGTTAAGATGATAATGAAAACAACGGATAAAATATTGACCTCCATAGCAGGAGCTAAAGCCGGAAAAGGAGTCCGGATTCTGTTGTTTCTGGCCTTGCTGATAACAGGCAGAGAAGGGTTGGCGCAGACAGATACGGAATTCTGGTTTGCCGCACCAAAGATCACCCAGGGTCATGGCACGGGGGGTGTTCCGATATATATAAGGCTTGCCAGCATGAACATTCCTGCCCAGGTTACCATTTCCATACCTGCCAACCCTGCATTTGTGCCCATCGTGGTGAACCTGGGAGCCAACGATGCACAAACGGTTGATCTGTCGCTTTTCCGTGATTTAATGGAAAATGACCCCTATCTTGGTACATTACCGCTGGACAGAGGAATAAGAGTCCAGTCCGACAATATGATAACTGCTTATTACGAAGTTGGTACTCATTTGAATCCCGATATCTTTGCACTTAAAGGAAGGAACGCACTGGGAACGGAATTCTTTGTCCCCTTCCAGAACTATTTCCGAAACGGCAATTATAGTCCCCAGCCCTACTCATCCATCCTGATAGTGGCCACCGAAGATAATACCGAGGTTACCATCACCCCCACCAAGCCGGCTCATCCCGGAAGACCGGCAGGAGTGCCTTTTACCGTGGTACTGAACAGGGGACAAACCTATGCGGTGGGACCTGATAATATGATTGCAGGGGTGCATCCGCGTGCCGGGCAGCTTCCGGAAAACCGGCTGGCAGGTACCCGCATAGTGTCTAACAAGCCGGTGGCGGTAACCACTGCCGATGATTCTGTCGATGCCCATCCTCATGCAAACTGCAAGGATCTGATAGGAGATCAGATCGTTCCGGTGAGCATTATCGGTACCGAGTATATTGCCATGCAGGGCAGGCTCAATGCCGGGATGAGGGAATCTTTCTATGTTACCGCAACTCAAAATACCACCCAGGTGGAGATTGACGGGATATATGTCATCACACTAAACATTGGGGAGGTATACAGACATGAGTTCACCATGGACAGGCATCATATAAAAACATCAGAACCTGCTTATGTATATCATGTTGCAGGGTTTGGTTGTGAAATGGGAGGCGGGATTCTTCCGCCGGTAAATGTATGCACAGGCTCCACCCAGGTATCCTTTACCCGCTCTAAAGGGGAAAGTTTTTTCATGAATATACTGGTCCGCGCCGGCGCAGAAGACGGATTTATTCTCAATGGTGATGCAGCCCTTATTCAGGATGTGGATTTCAATGCAGTTCCGGGCACGACAGATTGGCTTGCTGCTGAATTTGAGTTTGACCAGGCAGTTATTCCTGTTGGTGTAGCCAGCATGATACAGAATACCAAAGATGTGTTTCACCTGGGTATTATTAATGGCGGACCAACCAGCGGGACCATGTACGGCTATTTCTCGGACTTCAACGAGCTGGAAGTAAGGGCTAATGTTGAAGGAACCAACTCCAATGTTCTTCGCACATGCTATGGTGTTCCGGTACAGCTTTTTGCATCGGGAGGAACCAGTTACAACTGGGAGCCCCATTCCTACCTTGATGATCCTCTCAGCCCAACCCCGATTGCCAATCCGCTCAGCAGCACTCTCTACAAGGTAACCGTATCAGGAGCCTGCAACATGACAGACAGCGCAACAATATCGGTTCAGGTTTCTACTCCCGTCGAGGCTAAATTCACCTTTGACGAAGCCGCCGTCTGCGCCCCTGAAGAGGTAACACTCTATAATCAATCTACCGGGGGAACCAATTTCAGGTGGTATGTAGATAATGTGATTGTTGACATGACAAGTACTCCCGATGATATAACTTACCTCTTTGAAAATAATACAGATGCCCCGGTCGAACACACCATCGAGCTTGTAGTAAGAAATGTGGATGGTTACTCTGATCAGTTACAAAGAAAAATAACGGTCTACCCTTCCATCGTATCAGATTTTTCAGTCGACCTGGATGCTGGCTGCGACCCGGTTGAAGTGAAATTTACAAATTTATCATCAGGCAACACGGACCAGTGGTACTGGGATTTTGGAGATGGTGCATCCTCGCCGGATGAGCATCCCTCCCATCTGTTCCTTAACCGTACCGGCACCGGCAGTATAACATATCCGGTAACACTGACAGCTGTTTCACCTTTCGGGTGCCGGGATACCTCTGAAATGAACATAACGGTTGACCCTTACATTGAGGCCGGGTTTACTTTCGACCAACCCTCAGGATGTGCTCCCCTGGAGCTGGTTATAAAAGACCAGTCCATCGGCGCTACAAGTTATTTGTGGGATTTTGGAGACGGTAACACCTCAACCACTTCATCGGGAGAATTCGTGCACATTTTTGAAAACAGCGGTACCGCCAGTGTTACCCGTACCATCCGGTTAACGGTAACCAATGATAAAGGATGCCAAGACATAATTGAAAGAGAGGTTACCATACATCCTGAGGTCAATGCCGGATTCACCGCTGATCCTATAGATGGCTGCTCTCCTCACAACGTCACCTTCACTAATTTATCGGCGGGAGCAACAAGTTATGTATGGTACTTCGGCGACGGATCCGGATCGGATGAAGCGGCTCCCCAGCATACATACCCGGTAAATTATTCGGGTCATGATGTCATTTATGATGTTATGCTGATTGCTATATCGGACCAGGGCTGTTCAGACACCGCAAGGGTTGAAGTAGCCGTCCACCCATTGATCGAGGCCTCCTTTAGCATAGATAATATTGAAGGATGCCACCCGCTGAGCGTTACCATAAACAGCAGCTCAACCGGGGCAGATCATTATTTATGGGATTTTGGAGATGGATCGGGCACATCTACCACCAGCCAGGCTGCCTTTACCCATACATTTCATAATACAGGTTCGTCCGACCGGATATTTGAACTCAAGCTGGTTGTTGAAAATGACCAGGGGTGCAGGGACAGTTTAACCAGGGAAATACTGGTATATCCTCAGCTTACAGCCAATTTTCAGCCGGGGGTGTCGGGGGGTTGCGAGCCGCTCATCATTGATTTTATGGAACTGTCTAAAAACGCGGCAAAATGGGAATGGGATTTTGGTGATGGTGCAGGATCGGATGAGCCCAATCCAACCCATACCTTTATAAACACCGGCACCTCCGACCTAATAAGACAGGTACAGCTTACCACCACCTCTGCCAATGGACATTGCACTACGACCAACAGCTGGGATATCAGGGTCCACGGAAGGGTTGAGGCAAATTTCACCACCGGAAGCAATACCGGCTGCAATCCGTTCGACGTTGAGCTTATTAACCAGAGTTACGGTGGTTCGGATTATTTTTGGGATTTCGGTGACGATGAATCATTGTCCACAAGCTCTGAGGATCCGGTAAACCATATTTTTTCAAACAGTAGCTTCAGCGCAGCAGAGGATTACAACGTAACTCTTATTGCAGAAAACTATGCTGGCTGTACTTCGGAACTGACTAAACAGGTGACCGTTTTACCGGATATTATCGCGGAGTTCACCCCGTCACAAACAGGGGGATGTCATCCCCTTACCATCAGTTTTGCAAACGATACCGAAGGGGGCCAACTCTACAGATGGGATTTTGGAGATGGCAGCTCATCATCAGAATACGAACCGGCTCATACCTTCACAAACACAGGGACTACAGACAGCATCTACAGGGTCATGTTAGTTTCTACTGCACCCAACAATGTATGCCAGGATTCTTTTTACGTTGATATAACCGTCCATCCCTATGTAAAAGCAGATTTCAATCTTGACGGCAACACCGGTTGCAATCCGTTTGATGTTGAAATAGAAAATACTTCCGTAAATGCTTCTGTTTATTACTGGGACTTCAACGATGGTTCGGACAGCATAACTTACAGCACCGGATCCTTTGTCCGGAGATTCAGTAATCCCTCGTTCGATACGTCTGCTACCTATACAATAAATATGCGTGCAGAAAACTATGCAGGCTGTATAAGTGAAACAAGCAGGACCCTCGAAGTAAAACCCTCAATTTCAGCTGAATTTGAGCCAAATACGAGGGAAGGATGTCATCCGCTTGAAGTGGAATTTTCTAATACCAGTAAGGGAGTAAAATATTATTCATGGGATTTCGGCAACGGAAATTATTCTTCAGAAGCTGAGCCGGTCCACACTTTCAGTAATACAGGGACAGCGGACAGTGTTTACAGGGTAAGGCTGGTTACCATAGCGGACAATAATACCTGTACCGACACCTTCTACGTGGATATAAGAGTACATCCTTATGTTAATGCCGGTTTCAACTTTCCGGAAAGTTCAGGATGCACGCCCTTTGAAATTGAATTCAGCAATTCCTCCATTGGAGCAGAAAAATATATATGGGATTTTGGAGACGGTAAAGATACTATTACCTGGAACAACGATAGTTTTACCCATATCTTCACCAACCCAGGATACGATGATCAGGCATCCTACCCTGTAAATCTCACCGCCATTAATTATGCAGGATGTGAAGACAGAATAGAAAAGAACATAAATGTACATAACGACATTGATGCTTTGTTCACTGCAACGGTAACTGATGGCTGTCACCCCCTGGAAGTGGATTTTGAAAACCTTACCAAAGGAGGCAGCAGGCACGAATGGGATTTCGGCGACGGTGTCACCTCAACGGATCATTCGCCCCGCTATACCTTTATGAATACAGAAAGTGTAACTATTACCCGGGTGGTGACTCTGCGCTCTTTTTCAGAAGATCAATGCATAAGCGAGTACAGCATGGATATAACAGTTTATCCAAATCCACGTGCAAGTTTCGAAACCGATAACACCACCACTTGTCCACCATTCGACTTTCCTGTATCCAACACAAGCATAGATGCCGATCATTACACCTGGATATTTGGTGATGGAGAAGACTACCATACAACTTCAAAAGATTTATTTTACCACAGGTATGATAACCAGGAGGAAGCAACCAAAACTTATACCCTTCAGCTGATTGCAGAAACCCAATACGGGTGCAGCGACTCAACCAGCCAGCCGGTCCGCGTATATCCCCGGGTAAACGCGGACTTCAGTTCTGCTACTGAAGGATGCAGTCCCCTGGCGGTAAATTTTCAGAATAACACAACGGGAGCGGTAAGTTATCATTGGGATTTTGGCGACGGACTGGGTATCGGCATCAAAGATCCACATCATGTATATTTCAATAATTCATTCAATGATACCAGCTATTTCGTCAGACTGGCCGGTATATCAGAATACGGGTGCACCGATACAGCCGGATATGAGATAGCCATCTACCCTCAACCTGAAGCAGAATTCACCGTCAACCCGGTCTTCCAGGAATACCCTTCTCTTTCTGTCGACATTGACAATGTCAGCAAAGATGGTATATGGGAATATAAATGGGATTTTGACGACGGGAACTTTTCTGATAAGAGATACCCGGGTAGCTATGAGTTCGGGGATTGGGGCGAATATAATATAGGTTTGAGGGTTTGGAACGATAACTGTTCCGATTCAGTTAGTCACCGTATATATATAAAACCGCCGGTTCCGGTGGCCGCTTTTGACACTCTGGTGCCGGGATGTGTTCCCCACACTGTAAGATTCATTAATAATTCCATATACGGGCACAGCTATTACTGGGATTTTGACGATGGCAATACTTCAGAAGATCCGGAACCGGTACATACATTCCAGGAGCATGGAGTTTACAATGTAAAGCTTATTGTTTACGGGGAAGGGGGTGAGGATTTTACATACCGGGAAATAGAAGTTTACAGAAAGCCGGTCGTGGATTTTAAGGTGGCTCCCGATACTGTTCTTTTACCTGATGAAGAGATCCGGTTATATAATATGTCTGAATATGGTGAAACTTATGAGTGGAATTTCGGGGATGGGAATTATTCAGCAGAAAAAAACCCGGAACATCTTTACACCGAATTGGGAGTGTATGATATAAGTTTAGCAGTATGGACCGAACATAACTGTACCGAAAGGATGTTCATTGAACGGGCAGTTACAGTGACGGGCAGCGGAGAGATTTTCTTCCCCAGTGCATTCAGGCCAAATCCCTCGGGACCATCCGGGGGATGGTATGACCCTGCCGACCCCACATCAAATAATATCTTCAGACCTTTCTGGGACGGGGTAACCAAATACCGGCTTAGAATATATAACCGGTGGGGAGAATTCCTGTTTGAAAGTACCGACATAATGCAGGGATGGGACGGGTATTACCAGGAGCGTCTGGCCAAACAGGACGTATATGTATGGAAAGCATGGGTTACCTTTACCAACGGCAGCTCAAAGGTAATGGCAGGCGATGTAACTCTTATCCGGTAGATCATATAAAACTTTATGGCTTCATATATTAATTTTTCAATATTATTCCGGGAAAAATAAAAAATAATTTGTTCTTTTGCAGTTGATATCCTATTGTGGTATTTAATTACTTAAAGTTCCGGAATGTCAAAAGTAGTAACAATTTCAGAGGCAGCTTCCATTGCTTTGCATGGAATGATACTGATTGCCAAATCAAAACCGTCAATAAATGTTATGCAGATAGCTGAAATGACGGGGGCGAGCAGGCACCATGTTGCCAAGATAATGCAAAGACTGGCAAAAAATAATTATCTAGTGTCGCATCGTGGACCAAGCGGTGGCTTTACCCTTAAAAAGAAGCCGGCGGATATAACTTTCCTTGAGATTTACGAAACCATTGAAGGTGATATTGACATAACTCCCTGTCCCCTGGATAAACAGATATGCCCTTTCGACAAATGTATAATGAATAATGTTACCAACCAGATGACTCTGCAATTCAGAGAGCATCTCAGGAAACAAACCCTGGACCAGTATATCTGATATAAATTAGACTCCATATAAATTAACAGCTAAAACCTGAATTTTCCTCTTAAAAACTTGTACAATATATTTCTATTATATATATTTGAGTATTTAATTACCTTTTTACTTATAACATTAACGAACTGATATATAAACCATAATTAACAAAACAAAGCAAATCTTTAAATATGAAGCGTGAAATAATTAAAATAGATGAGGAGAAATGTAACGGTTGCGGTTTATGTATTCCCAACTGCTATGAAGGTGCACTTCAGATAATAGACGGCAAAGCAAGGTTGATAAGTGACCTGATGTGTGACGGACTGGGTGCATGTTTAGGCCACTGTCCGGAAGGTGCCATGGAAATTGAAATGCGGGAAGCTATGCCTTACGATGAAGTCCGCGTTATGGAAGAGATGGTAAAAAAGGGCAGGAACACGGTCACCGCACATATGAAACACCTCAAGGATCACGGAGAATTTATATTCCTCAGACAGGCTGCAGAATACCTGATGAATAATTCTGAAAGTATTGACTTTCCGGTGAAGGAGGTTATTCAGCAAGTCCATCATTACAGTCCCCGAAAAGAAAATCACGAACCCGCAGCTGCGGACAAAAATAATGAACCCGAAAGACTAATAAACTCCCGAAAAGAAAATCATGAACCCGCAGTCGCCAATGGCGCTCAGGTGCCGGTCGCATCGGATATTGCAGGAACTGCATGGGATGCAAGAAGCGGTGGTTGTCCGGGATCCAGGTCAGTGAGTTTTGCTTCTCCCGCCAACAACGGAACTCCGGCTTCTCCGGCAGCCAGTCAGGTCAACAACGCCGGGTCATCGGAAGACACCCCTTCACAACTGACACAGTGGCCGGTACAGATGCACCTGATTAACCCGGGAGCTTCGCACTTCAGGGGATCGGATCTGCTGTTGGCGGCGGACTGTGTGGCTTATTCCATGGGAAATTTTCATGACGGATTTCTGAAAGGAAAAACCCTTGCCATTGCATGTCCCAAATTGGATTCCAATAAGGAGGTGTACCTGGAAAAACTGGTACGGCTGATCAATGATGCCCGTATAAACACAGTTACGGTAATGAAGATGGAGGTTCCCTGCTGCTCAGGAATAGAGCAAATAGCAATGAAGGCAGTGCAATCGGCCAACAGGAAAGTTCCGGTCAAATCGATAACCGTGGGCATAAGAGGCAACATCCTTGCGGAGGAATGGATCTAGAGTCCATTTTGTAATCTTTCTTCAGGTCAGTTTAAAAAAATATATAGATAAAAATGACATAAACTATTTGGAAAGATCTTATGTAAGAAAACAAAGTTTGTCTTTTTTTGTCTAATTTGCAGTCGTATAATTTTAATTCAACTGATTAACAGGCAAAATAATGAAACAAACAAATACCGAAAAGATCTGGAATGTTGTGTCAATGTTCGTTTACGTTCTTTTACTTATTGCTTTAGGAACTTTGTTAAATGCCAGGGGTATAGGTGTTGACAGCATCAGCGTTTTTGAATTGTTGGTGATCTGTATTGCCACCTACCGGATGACACGGCTTATGGTTTACGACAGAATCTTTAAATTATTCAGGGATATCAGCCGTTCTTTCGAGAATTCAGGCTTTGGAGCCTCGGTAAAAACAATTCTTACCTGTCCCTGGTGCGCAGGAGTATGGATTTCCCTGTTCAATGTAGCCATCTTTTTTCTTGTTCCCTTCGGCCACCTTTTCATATATATAATGGCCATAGCCGGGGTAGCTACGTTTTTGCAGCTAGGCGTGAATATCATGGGTATGTTTGCTGAAGAGAAACAGATGGATGTGAGAGAAAAAAGAAAACAAACCGGTTTTAAAAAGCCGTAACAGACTTATCTCATCCAATTTCCCGTCTGCCTCCCCCTATTGGCTTTACAGGGTTTCTAAAATAAATTGAATACTAATTTCTTATCTGATCAGTGTAGAAACATTTCACCATTGACAGCATGAGAAACAGGTACATTTATTTTACCATCTGATCGTTAATATTTTACAGTAACTAATGACAGCATGGAAAATTAACCGGGGTCACTCCCGGTTATAACCATAAATTTTCAGATTTTTTTAACCTTTAAAACCAATATAATATTATGAGTATGTTTTGTTATCAATGCCAGGAAGCAGCCAAGAACACAGGTTGTACCATAAAGGGAGTTTGCGGAAAAACAGATGATGTTGCCAATCTCCAGGATGTTTTAATGTTCGTTCTCAAAGGTATCTCCATTTACACAACCACAGCACGCAAAGCCGGAATTGAAAAACCCGGAATCAACAAGTTCATTGTTGACAGCCTTTTTGCCACCATAACCAATGGTAATTTCGACAAAAAAGTCTTTATCGCTAAAATCCAGGAAGGTCTTGAAATGCGCAACAAACTGAGACTTGAACTTGAAGAAAAAGGAATTTTTCCTGAGGGCCCTCTTCATGAGTCGGCCGAATGGCAGGCGTTCACTCCCGATGAATTTGAAAGGAAAGCACAAACCATAGGTGTGCTCAGCACAAAAAATGAAGATGTGCGTTCCCTGCGGGAACTTATTATCTATGGTGTAAAAGGCATGGCGGCCTATACCGAGCATGCATGGAACCTCGGCCACGAGGATCCTTCCCTTTACAGCTTTATGCAGGATGCGCTGGTTGCTACAACACGTGACGACCTGACTGTTGACGAACTTGTTTCACTGGTAATGGAAACAGGAAAACACGGAGTAACCGCCATGGCACTTCTTGACAAAGCTAATACCTCGGCTTACGGAAATCCTGAAATAACCAGCGTTAATATCGGAACCGGTGAAAACCCAGGCATACTGATCAGCGGGCACGATCTCAAGGATATGCAGGAACTTCTGGAACAAACCGAAGGAACCGGGGTGGATGTATATACCCATAGCGAAATGCTTCCCGCCAATTACTACCCGGCCTTCAAAAAATTCAAGCATTTTATAGGCAACTACGGAAACTCATGGTGGAAACAAAAGGAGGAGTTTGAATCATTTAACGGGCCGGTCCTTTTCACAACAAATTGTATAGTCCCTCCCACCTCAAAATCAACTTATAGCGACAGGGTATATACTACCGGTGCCGCAGGATTTGATGGTTTTGAGCATATACCTGAACGTGAGAAGGGCGGCCAGAAAGATTTCTCAAAAATAATTGAGCACGCCAAAAAATGCCAGTCCCCGGTGGAAATTGAAAAAGGAGAAATAGTCGGGGGATTCGCACATGCCCAGGTTTTCGCACTTGCCGACAAGGTAGTTGACGCGGTAAAAAGCGGGGCCATAAAAAAATTCTTTGTCATGGCAGGATGTGACGGAAGGATGAAAAGCAGGGAATACTATACCGAATTTGCCGAAGAGCTTCCTGAAGATACGGTAATACTAACTGCAGGCTGTGCCAAATACCGGTACAATAAACTTCCTCTTGGAGACATTGGGGGTATACCCCGGGTTCTGGATGCCGGACAGTGCAACGATTCCTATTCCCTTGCGGTAATTGCCATGAAGCTGAAAGAGATATTCGAACTGAATGATATCAATGAGCTGCCCATTGCATACAATATTGCATGGTACGAGCAAAAAGCGGTCATTGTGCTTCTTGCACTCCTTTCCCTGGGCGTGAAAAATATTCACCTTGGCCCTACCCTGCCGGCTTTTCTTTCACCGAACGTTGCAAACGTGCTGGTCGACAAATTCGGGATTGGAGGGATAACGAATCCTGAACAAGATGTAAAAATGTTTATGAACTAATCCATATCTTACCGGGGGACAATTTATCTCCCTCCAGATCTTACCGGGGGACAATTTATCTCCCGGTGTTTTTTTATAACTATAAAAACTAAAACTATGGAGCAAAAAGAATTCATACAAGATGAAGTATTCAGGTTTGATGAAGAAGTTAAATATGCAGACGGTGCCATTGTGAGCAAAAATGTCCTTAAACGTAATACAGGAAATATTTCGCTTTTCGCATTTGATAAAGGTGAAGGACTGAGTGAACATACTGCACCATTCGATGCACTTGTGCAGGTGGTTGACGGAAAGGCCGAAATTACAATCGCCGACAAAATACATCTCCTGGAAAAAGGTGATTCAATCATTATGCCGGCAAACATACCGCATGCTCTCCGGGCCGTGGAAAGATACAAAATGGTACTGACCATGATCAAAGAGCCGGTATAGAACATATATGCTTTTTTACAGGGCCGGTTATACGGAGCGTTCACGATATAAACAAAGGCCGGAATAGCACTGACATACTTTAATAATAAAGGCTTCATTAGCATTAGATTAATTACAAATAAGCCTGTATCTATTGATTCGTAGATTTTTTTTTAATAATTTTGGTTACATATGGCAATTTGGTACTGATTCACCGAATTGGCCGGAGGGGTTTTTGAAAAATCAACCCACATAACCATTATTAATACAATACAAATCACTGCAGGATGATAAAAAGGCTTCTGACAATTCTGGAACCGCCTTCAGGTTGGAAACCTGCAGTCATTATCCTGCTTGGTGTATTCACAGGCATAGCGTTTCTGGTTGTCCATTCTTCCGAAGCCCATTCATACATATCAGATGATCCGGAAACCTGCATCAACTGCCATGTGATGTACCCACAATACGCCTCATGGGCAAAGAGCAGTCACCGTGAAACCGCCACCTGTGCCGAATGCCACGTGCCACAGGATAATGTTTTTAGTAAATATTATGTAAAGGGAACAGATGGGGCAAGGCATGCCTATGTTTTCACGTCAAGAACTGAACCACAGGTAATCCGGATAAAGCAACGCGGGATCAATGTTGTACAGGAGAATTGTATACGTTGCCACCAGGATCTGGTGGAGATGACAAGAATCATAGAAGTAACAGGAACAAACTACCAGGAAGGCCGAGGCAGCAGGTGCTGGGATTGTCACCGTGATGTGCCCCACGGAACAGTGAGAAGTCTGTCATCGGCCCCTTTCTCACTTTTACCCCGCCTGCCTTCGGTAATGCCGGAGTGGCTGAATGATTTTCTTAACAGGAGAGAAGATTGATTGCAGGTTAAATAAATTAAATATGTTATGAGGAACTACAATGCAATTAACAAACAGGCTTAAGGAATAATTCAGGAGAAATTTATAGAACACGATATCCGATAAATACCTCTAAAAAGTATAGAAAAAATCTTCAGGATCAAATCAAGGATAAAATTTAAACCATATGGCAACTATAAAAGAGCTCTCCAAAAAGAAACCCTGGATAAACTGGGTGCTGTTCTTTGGCACAGTGATAATTGTCTTTTTTCTAGGACTACTGGCAGCTTCGATAGTAGAAAGGAGAAGTGAAGCCCAGCTATATTTTCAGAAGGTGGCTCCCATTCCCGAATGGGAGCCCAGGAATGAAGTATGGGGCCAAAACTTTCCCCGGCAGTATGAATCATACCGTCAAACCCTTGACACTACCTTTGAAAGTAAATATAATGGGTCTCTCAAACTGGACTATCTGAAAAAATATCCTGAGATGGTGATTATGTGGGGTGGATATGCATTTGCAAAAGATTATAGTCAGGGCAGGGGGCACTACCACTCGGTAACCGATATACATAACACCCTTCGCACGGTTCAGTCCCAGCCGGCTACATGCTGGACATGTAAGAGCACCGATGTACCAAGGGTAATGCATGAGATAGGCGTAGAAGAGTTCTATAGCAGATCATGGATGGATCTGGGGAGCGAGATAGTTAATCCCATAGGATGCCAGGACTGCCATGATCCTGAAACCATGAATCTGAGAATAACCAGGCCGGTACTGGCAGAAGCCTTTGAAAGACGGGGAAAGGATATAGAACAAGCGACTCACCAGGAAATGCGTTCCCTGGTTTGTGCACAGTGCCATGTTGAATATTATTTCCGCGGCGAAGAAAACTATCTTACCCTGCCATGGGATGAAGGTTTCAGTGCCGATGATATGGAGGCTTATTATGATAATTTAAATTTCACGGATTGGGTTCATGCGTTGAGCCGTGCGCCAATGCTGGCGGCACAGCATCCCGACTACGAACTGTACAAAACAGGAGTACATGCCCAACGTGGTGTTGCGTGCGCGGACTGCCATATGCCATATAAAAGGGAAGGGGGCATGAAATTTACCGATCACCACCTGCAAAGTCCCCTGAACAATATAGAAGGCTCCTGCCAGGTCTGCCACCAGGAAAGTGAAGAAACACTTCGCCAAAATGTTTATGACAGGCAAGATAAGGTCAGACAATTGCGCGGTATGGCCGAAAAGCATCTGGCCAGGATTCACCTTGAAGCTGAGATTGCCTGGGATGCCGGGGCAACTGAAGAGGAAATGGAAGATATCCTTCAACTCATCAGGCATTCACAATGGCGCTGGGACTGGGTAGCCGCTGCAAACGGGATGGGTATACATTCGCCCAACGAAGCACTGAGGGTTCTGGCTACTTCGATTGACAAAGTCCAGGAAGCTAGGATCCTCCTCTCCAGGGTAATGAGCAGGTACGATATACCGCAACCGGTACAGCTTCCAGACTACTCAACAAAAGAAAAAGCACAGGAACTCCTGGGCCTTAATATGGATGAGATAAGGCAGCAAAAAGCGGAATTCCTGAATACCGTTGTACCCAAATGGCTGGAAGAAGCAAGAATAAGGCAAGAATTATATCACAATCCGCAAAATTAAATTACATACGAATCCGGAACCTTCTGGTCGATTTATCCGGACCGGTTTCTCTGCAGGATCGGGATCTTAGCTGTTTTTGCCGGTTACTCTCCCCTGTCATTCCGGTCTAAAACCCGGAAGGCATGATACTACCGGTTTGCTGATAAGCACCACGGAGGGCATTGAAACTTCCGCTGATTTCAACACTAAGCTCTTCAAAAGTCATTTCAACCTGATCGTACTCATAGGCGGAGGCAGAAATATCAAATTCACCAACCAGCAAGTTCTGGCCGTCTATCTCTATGGTAATATCTCCAGATTTGGATACAATGACCTGTTGGGATTGCGCACCTTCCTGCCGGCTTCCATAGGCGACAAATTCATCCAGGTTAGTAAGCCATTGATTAGTGGGTTCATCTAATTCTCCATCAAACCCCCCTTCCGGATCAAAATTAATATCCTGTATACTATAAGTACCGTCGCCGGGATAATTTCCACCCACTGCAAATACCAGAGTCATATTATCACCAGTATCCGAAGTCAGTACAAGCGCAAAGAAACGCTCTTCGGCACTTTCGTCAATATCGGCATAAATTCCGGACCCTGTATATTCGGCATTCACATCACCACTGACAGAGAATTCAATTTCTCCGGGTTCGAGTCCGTTCTGAGGGTCATCATTCCCATTGTCATCGTCATCACATGCAGACAGGGAAACCATTAGAGCCGCAATCCCTGCATATTTCCAAATTTCTTTAATCATAGCTCATTTGTTTTAATTAATAATTACGTAAACTAACTGTATATCAAAGTTATAAAATTAGCTGCAGTATGCCAAATCCAAATCCGGCAAATTTATCCGATGACCAGCCATACAATATTTAACTGGCCAAACCGGATTACCTGATCATTAAGTTATTGTGCAGATGAGGTGTACATATTATCATTTGAGAGCAAAGTTTAATCTGTCAAACCATCAGATAATTTAGTGATCTTTTGATCTGGTAGTGAAGGATGAGGGTATTCAATAAAAATTATTTATAAACAACCGGAAATTGATGGTAATATGTCGATGTTGATAACTTATCTGTCTGAAGCTGTCTGTTTTAAACTGAATTATTTCCACAGTTGAAAAAAAATAACGTACTTCAGCCCTGGTTATGGGATTGAGGATCATATAAAATGCAAATCAAGAAAAAAGTTGTAGTAAGGGCTGTACTGTCATTAGCTGTAATAATAACAGTATTCTCTGCTCTTTTGGGTATTGCTGTTTCTGCCGCCCTTGAAAATGGTGGTCCGGTAATATTGTTAATAATTGCTGCTTCCCTGATTATTACGGCATTTATAACAGCCTTTTTGTTTTTCAGGATCTACATCAAGCCAATGATGAAGTTCTGGCATAGAGATGAACAGCGATCCTCCATACACACAAAAACCCAGTTTGCCGACTTTATGGATGACCTTCCCCTGGGGGTGTTTATAAAAAACAGCGATATAAGATATGTTTACCTGAATAAATATATGGATAAGGTTTTCGGTAAATCCAACTGCCTGAATAAAACGCCTTATAATATTTATGACCGGGAAATTGCAGAGCGAATTATGCTGGAAGATAAAAGAGTTCTTGCCGGCGAAAATATAATGGTAGAGGAAGTGGTATCGGACAAGAACGGAAAAGAAAGGGTTTATATGACCCATAAATTCCTAATGCAGGATGACCGGAATAACAAGCAGATAGGTGGTATTTCCATAGAGATCACTCTCAGGCGGGAAGCAGAATATAAACTCAGGATCCTCTCCAAAGCAATCAGAAATTCTCCGGTTTGCGTATTAATAACAGATCCGGAAGGAAATATCGAATATGTAAATCCGGCATTTGTAAATACAACAGGCTACAGCTTTGCAGAGGTTATGGGGAAAAACATGAATATCATTAATTCGGGGAAACATGATGAATCCTTTTTCAGGGATATGTGGGAAAGAATAAAATCAGGAGATGACTGGCAGGGAGAAATTCTTAACAAAAAAAAAGACGGCTCACTGTTCTGGGAATTTGTCAGTATATCGTCTATAGATAATCAAAAGGGGGAAATTACTCACTTTGTAGCCATAAAGGATGATATAAGCAACCGGAAACTCATTGAAGAAGCACGGATAAGGGCAAAAGAAAAAGCCGAAGAGAATGACAGGCTTAAATCAGCCTTTCTGGCGAACATGTCACATGAGATAAGGACACCTATGAATGCAATAGTAGGTCTTTCCGGTCTGCTGTCAGATCCTGAACTTCCAATAGCGGAAAAGAAAAATTTTTCGGCAATAATTAAGGAAAATTCCGATGTTCTTCTCCAGCTTATTGACGACATTGTTGACATATCCAAAATTGAAGCAGGACAAATTACAATGCGGACTGAAATTTGTGATATAAATGCCCTGCTGATTGATATTTATGATTCTTTTAAACTCCAGGTAAAGGATAAGGAAGATGAACTGCAGTTTATCCTGAACAGGGAGAATTTCCCCGCTGAGTTGTACACATATACCGATGCCAAAAGGCTAAGGCAGGTAATTACCAATCTTCTCTGCAACGCACTAAAATTCACTGACAAAGGGAAAATTGAGATTGGTTCAAGACTGGAAGGTAAAAGCAATATACTTCTTTTTGTTAAAGATACAGGAATTGGGATACGTAAAGAAAAACAGGAAATGATATTTGACCGCTTCGGGCAGGTTGATGATTCCAATACCAAAAATTACAGAGGTGCAGGCCTTGGACTTTCTATATCGAAAAGCCTCGTCGAACTTCTGGGAGGTTCGATCTGGGTCGAGTCTACAGAGGGGCAGGGATCTTGTTTTTCAGTGAAAATTCCTTACCAGCCTGCGCAGGATACCAAAACAAAACCGGATAATAGTCCACGAACAACAATCAGATCCATACTTGAAGGAAGAAAAATCCTGGTTGTTGAAAAACTCGAAGTTAACTTTAACCTCATCAAAACCATGCTCCGAAAAACCGGGGCAAAAATACTGTGGGCCAGGACAGGTAAACAATCACTCGATATATGTAAAAAAGATCAGACATTATCACTTGTACTACTCGATCCAAATCTCCCGGACATAACCGGTTTAAATGTACTTGGCAATATACATAAGATTAATCCGGAGCTCCCCGTTATAATTCAGACCTCATATGCCATGAACGGGGAAAAAGAAAGATATCGTGAAGCAGGTTGTGACGGATATATCACAAAGCCAATTCAGACAGAACATCTTATGGAAGCTATACGCTGCTGTATGGGGAAAAAATAACTTCAGCGATTTTCCGTGCTGTACCTTTTTCATTTTTCAATGAATTTCTGATGGAAAATTGGTTGAAAAAAATTTCATGTACATTTCAGAACTTAATTATGTTTCCAACGTAAAAGATTTGTATATCTTTAACTCAATTTATTTAACAGCAAAGCTTAAGGCGATGTCAAACTCTTTATTGAAACTCAAGTTCAGAATTAAGTCCGCGCTGGGACTAATACCAGGGACATCAAGACTCGAAGCCAAAGACCAGGAACTCAGGAAAGAGTATGAAGAATTCCTGCGCTACGAGGAATCCGGTGAACCTCGAAGATTCCTCGAGCTGGAAGAAATAGTCACTTCACAGGATTTTGAGGACCGGAAAAAGCATATTAATGCCAAACGCTTTAAGGGATCAGAACCTTATCATAAACTCCGGGAGTACAAAGCCCTGAAAAATTCACGTGAGATAAAGGGATATTTCAGGTTTGTTGCTTCAAAAGAATTTGATGATTTTATGCAATTGGACAATTCCACTGAGATCAGGGAATTCGAGGAACTGGAAAAATATGTTAAATCCGGTCAATTCAGGGCTGTTAAAAAATCGAGATTTAAAGATTCTGAAGCCTGGCAAAAATATCTCGATTATAAAACTCTTAAAAAGACACCGGAAATAAAGGATTATTTCAAAATTAAATATTCAAAGAACTACAAGGCCCTTAAGGAACTGGAGGACAGCAAGAAGTTGGCGCATTTCGAGGAGTTGCAGCAGCTGATAAATTCTTCGGAATTTATTATGATGAAAAAGGCCCTTTCCTCCTCAGAATTCAAAAGTACCCCTGAATACGAAAAGTACAGGGAGTATATGAAACTGAAATCAGAACCTGATATCAGGGCATATCAAAAATTGCAGGAGAATAAAGCTTTTGCCAATTTTAAGATGATGGAAAATTCTCCAGAACTGGAAAAATACCTGGAACTTGAAGATTTTATCAATTCACCCGGCTTCAGGGATGCAAAAAAAGATTTTGCCTTAGAAAAGGCGGCCGAACTGCATAAGCTGAATGATTATAAAACTTTGAAAAAATCGGTTAAATTCAGATCATACTTTAAACTCAGGAATTCCAAAGATCTTAAGTATTTCAGAGAACTGCACAACTCACCCGAGCTTGAAAAGTTCACCGAACTGGAAAAATATATTGATTCGCCTGAATTCAAAGAAGCGAGGGTCTACCTCGAATCCCGCGACAAATTTAAGCAATCGCCAGAATATCAGCAATTACGGGAATATCAGGAACTAAAAAGATCTCCCAAACTTAAATGGTATAATAAATTATACCTTTCCGGCAAGTTTAACGAACTAAAAAAATGGGAACTTATATTTTCCGATGATTTCTCCGGGCATGATTTAGATACAAGCAAATGGCTGACCAGGTATTTCTGGGGAAATCAATTACTGGATCAGAGTTATTCACTGGCCTCGGACAAGCACTTTTATCCGGAAAGCAATAATATCGAGCTGGATAAGGGATTACTGAAACTACATACCCGGAGAGAGGTCGTTACGGGTCAGGCATGGGATCCGGCAATCGGGTTTTTCCCGAAAAAATTTGAATATACCTCGGCTATTATAAATACAGGAGAAAGTTTCAGACAGCAATATGGTGCTTTTGAGGCCAAGGTACGTATGCATTCTTCACCATCGGTATTCCATGCCTTCTGGCTTCTTTCGGACAGACAGGTTCCCCATATTGATATTTTTAAATTCTCGGGAAGAAAGAAAAAATGGATTGAGCTTAACTCTTACTGGATGTCAAAACACAAACCGGATGAGGTTCAAAGAAATTCAAATAGTTTGGGAAAGATTGATTTCTCTAAAGGATTCTTTATCTTCCGGCTTGAGTGGTATCCCGGCAAGCTGGTCTGGAAGATTAATGACACCGTAGTTAAAACAGAAAATGAAGGCGTGCCGCAGGAACCAATGTATATACTGTTAAGTTCAGGTTTAGAACCCGATGCCGATGGTTCCGGATTGCCAACAAGCCTTGATGTTGATTGGGTCAGGTGCTTCCGCCTAAATGATATGGAGGATAAAAATTAATTTATATATCAGAAAATCTGCTTAATCCTCCTTAAGTGACGGAACACTTATCGTAAAAATGGTCCTGTTTTTTAAATCAGAGATAAACCCGACCTTCCCGTCAAGATATCTTTCAGTAAGAAGCCTTATGCTGTATGTACCCCATCCCCTTCCGGCACCTTTTGTAGTAAAGGCACGCTGGAACAACTGTAATTGAATATCCTTGGGAATGACCGGAATACTCTTAACATTGATATTATAATTCTCGTCATTCTCTTTTTTAGTAGAATAAATTTTCACTTCCTCCTTGTCATTACTGGCTTCAAGGGCATTTTTTATGGTATTTATCAAGACTCTTCGAAGCAGGGTTTCATCTGTATGGATCAGAAATCCTGATTTTTCATGCTTAACTTTCCGGTTGCGGAGACTCCGGATATTCAACAGGGACCTTAGTACATCATCTATAAGATCATCCAGACTTACCTCTGAAACAAGAATTGAAAGTAAGTGGTTTTCAGCCTCTGTAATGAGCCGGTATGAATGAATCTCATCAGTCAGTCGAAGAGAAAGATCGTTTATATAAGATTTAGCTTCTTTTATAGGAAGTTCATCTATCATTTCGTTTAACCCGTTAAGCGCAGTAACAGAATTATTAATATCATGGAGGAAAATATTTTCCAGCATCTGCCTGGTCTTATAATCACTTATATCCTGCATGTAGGCAAATATATACTGACTTCCGTTATCCTGGAAGGGCCTGGTATGCACACTGAAAGTAAGAGTTTCTCCGTGATCGAGCGTTATATTGCATTCTCCGGTAGCATTTTCTCCCTTTTCACTTTTTTTTATTGCATTGGCAAATCCGCAGACCTTACAAAAATCGGTGCTGCCGCACCCGAAATTTCCATCAGCTGCGTGTACACACAGCAGGCACTCTCCCGGTCTTAATCCAATTTTCCCATTGCCGGTTTTTTTATGTACGGTCTCGGAAAACTTTTTGTTCATATAGATAATCTGCCGCCTTTGGTTCATTATAATGATCATATTGGGAATATCATCAAGGAGGGAATTAAAGCACGGACTCTTTATAATAGCACGGGCCTGACGACGTATATCTTCTTCCTGGTCACGTAATCTGAAATCAAACATATGATTTTACTGTGATGAATTATCGCTGGATTAAAAAAACATAATAAGCCAAAAGTGTCCGATTAAATAAAATCTTCAAACCTTTAATGCGTATCTATTTGAATATCAATACTAAATTTATACTTATTGAAGCTAAAATACAATTTTTTAAATGAAATCGACACGGCAATAATCAAGCTTTAACAGCCTGTAATATAAAGCATTAGCTATGATATTAATAAAATAAATCGTACACTAATGATAATAAGCAAAAAATGAACGCCGGTAAAAATATAACAAGGAGTTAAAGTCCCGCAATCTACAAAATATGTCCCGAAAATAGTAATAAAATACTAATAGAGGACCTCCATCACAGTATTAATTTATTTTCAGAATACATGTTTACTAATATAAGGAAACATAAAAACCATAATCAATTAAGAAAGAAATCCCGTGATGCTGTAAAATTCAAAAAACCGGCAAATGTGATGCCTATGGACATAGATCAATATCCTCAAAGATATATGATTATATGTTACTCAGGAGCCAACTGACTGCATGATGCTATATTTTTTTATTATTACCATAAAGATCGAAATAATCACTGAAAAAACCGGAGACCATTTCTATAAGCTCATCTTTCCCGGGCACAAATTCGACATTTTCTTCTTCCCTGTATATTCTGAATCCCCTGGACAAGTAATTTCCGAGTGCGGCCTGTGAGTCATTGGAACAGGTATGCAGCCATATTCTTCCGGCGCCATTATCGAGAGCACTTTTTATAGCATGTGAAAGCAACATCCCGCCCAAGCCTTCACCAATATGTGCAGGAAGCACTCCAAAAAATTTGAGTTCAACATTATTTATCTCTTGAAATTCAAGTTCATAATAGCCAATAAGCTTATTCCCGGAAAAGCCTAAAAAAGTTTTCACCTCCCTGGCAGCAAAGTATTCTTCCCATTGGGCAACCGTCCATTTTAACCTGCTGTACCATCGCCATGGCAGCCCGACTCCTGCAAACAAAATGAAATTAAGATATGCACTATTCTCAACCTCACGAATTTGAATTTTTCTACTGAACCCTTTCTTAAGCAGAACCTGATCCACGGCCAAAATTTCAAGATAAAATGTTTTAACGTTTTCTTGCATGAGTAATTGGATTTTATAAGGACTTATTAGTTATTTCGGTCATTTTATGCAACCTATTGAAGCATTCCAGCGTATTAAAAGGTAACAAATTTATTATTTTTTAAATGTTCAGATTCCCGGTAAACATTTCGACTCTCTCATGAATAAAATCACACATCAAGCTCTTAATGAAATAATCCATGATTTCAATGAGGAAATAACAAAAAGCCCCGAAATTGCTGATGCATATTGTGCACGTGGAATGATTAAATTCTGTCTTAAAGATGTTGACGGGGCTTTCAGCGACTGGACCACCGCAGTCGGACTTGGTTCTAAAAACACTGTTTTGCTTATAAAATATCTTACACTTTTATAAAACTATCTTCATATTTTTCGTTGTACTCCGCCTCTTGTTGGCAATATTTCCTCAATTCAATCTTTTTGGCATAAACGAACTTTTTGTAAAGTGCTAACCGCGGATGGATAATACATGATTCATTCAATACCTTTTTTCAGGTTACCTTTAAAACAAGCTTCCCAGACAGCCATAATGGCTTGGCAATCTTTGCCCGAAAGGCAGGTATTGCAAACACCCTTAACAAGCAATTATTAGTATAGGGACTATTAATAAATAATTACTTTGCTTCTTTCCGACCAGCTAAAATCTACTTTCTTCATTATAGAAATATGATCTATAAGAACTTCAGCGGTCATTATTCCCATATCACTGACAGGATCCTGGTGGTCAAAATCAAATGCACTGGCCACATAGCTTGGCATAGCGGTCAGGTATTTTCTGCCGTTATCCAATTCTTCAAGATTTTCATCCAATATCCTGACCTGCTTCAAAACACCATTACGTTCAATATGTATTTCAATTAATCCACCGGACATTTGCAAAGAGGGTGAATAATCATCCATAAGGCTGTTTTGGATAAGTTTCTGAAGCTCCGGGTAACTTAAACTAATACTCACCAATTGGTTGCCAAAAGGGTCCATCTCAAAAATGTCCTTAACCACAATATCCCCTTCGAGCCTGTTTACTCTTATCCCTCCATAATTCTGAAAGGCAAAATCAAAGTTGCCAAATTCGCGGTAAGCATCCGTTATGAATGCACCCAATCCGGGTTTTCCTTCGATTGGCCTGACCAACCGGCCAATTGTACGGTTTAAATCGGGATTATCATTATATTCTTCGACAAGAGAGGCTAGCTCTTCATCATGACCATTAATACTTTCCACACTTATCATCACTGCCTCTCTTTTCACAAGCTCCTTGCCGCGGAAATAAAGGCTGACTTTACCTATGTGTTGTAACCTGGAGCCGGCAGTGGTGACGATAACATCATTGAATTTGCGGGGTTCAGGAGTGAGAGTATGACTATGACCACCAATTATAACATCTATCCACGGATGCTCCCATGCAAGAAGGGTATCAGACACGAAACCATGATGAGTAAGTGCAATCACGGCATCATTCGCTCCAGCCAGAAAATCAAACTCACCGGCCGTCTCCAGAGGAGGATAAAACTCCATCCCCTTGAGGTTATCGGGATGAGCCGATGGTATTCCCATATGATTTAACTGAACCAAACCGAAAAAGGCAATATCTCTATTGCCGGCCTTAATAATATGATATGGTTCAGGTTGTACCAATCCGCTAAAACCAGCATGAATATTTGCAAGAATAAAAGGGAAATCTGCCTGCTCCATCCGATCGTTCAACACCTCCGGGCCATAATCAAATTCATGATTGCCTATGGTGTTAAGATCATATCCTGCCCGGTTCATAATGTCAATTTTAGGGTATCCCGGAGGATCGTAATAATCAACCATGGGGTTACCTGAAAAAATATCACCCGCACTAACCAGATAAACATAAGGATTAGTTTTACGATCTTCTTCAATTAGCCATGCTAAGGCAGGCAAATTGTCGAGCTGTGCGTGAGAATCATTTGTATGGTAAATAATAACCGTTGTTTCCTCTCTGGTGCATGATGCAAAAACAGACAACCATGCAATAAAAATAATCCACAGGACCGGCAACCGCGGGGGTTGGAGGAATCCGGTGGCCTGCAGGCCTGTTTTATGAGGCCATGAAATTTGAGTACCGGTAATCCGGATGTAAGAGATAAGATTTAAATTCATGCTAAGTCGCAGTTGATTTTTATATTGCAAATATACTTCGTAAAATAATTTCATCGTAAACTTACTACACGGTTATTATTCCGATAATAATTATGAATCCAGTTGCAATAAACTCGCAAAAAAACCCTGCCATAAGGCAGGGTCTTAATATTCCGGCAGGTCGAACTTGTCCCCGTCAGGTTCAGTCAAACCGGAAATAATTAATAAAACATAACACTTGCAATCAATTAAAACTTAGCCCGGCCGTTTGCAAAAATACTTTTCCAGCAGCCCGGTTATTACAGCTTTTCGAATAGGCTTTGAAATATATCCGTTGCATCCTGAAATTTTCAGGTCAACATCATTATCTGAAAGCATATGTGCCGATTGGGCAATGATAACCACATCTTTATTGAAATTACGAATCTCCCTTGAAGCATCGTATCCGTTCATCAGGGGCATCCTGATATCCATCAGTATAAGGCCCACATCCGGGTTCTGGCGACACGTATCTACAGCTTCCCGGCCGTTTTCTGCAATTAAGATCTCACTGGTAAAATACCTGAAAAGCTCCTTGAGAAGTATTTGGGATGCCCTGTCATCTTCAGCAATCAAAACTTTCAAATCATTAAAATGGTTATTTTCCATATTTTACATTATGATATGACCGGTTAACAAAGTTTTAATATTGCTTCGGCACTTTATTGATTGTAGAAAAAAATTAACCTTGCAGATATTCCGAAATTCTGCCTGAAATTTTTTATCTGTTTATTATACAGACTATTCCTGGTTTAAATAGAAAGTAATTAGTCTCACAATGTATAAGACGAAAAAGGCCGGAAAAAGGTTGGAAGGTATTATAATACTTTTTGGTTGCTCTCCATTATATTAAAAGCAGCTCCGGTATGAAAAGCCTGGAATTTATCACCCATGACCTGGGACAGAAGTTTTTTTGCTTTATCTCCAGTACAGTGGCCGGTAATTAACTGCATCCCCGGATAATTATCCAAAATGGTCCTGCCTGTATTTTTAATTTCTGATACCGATTCATAGGCATTTACTGAATCACTGTCTCTTAAATGAGTCCCCCCTATACAAACAAGGGCCCTGGAATGGTGGAAATACTGGGTGCATGCTTCGAGAATATTTAAAATTCCGTTATGAGAACAACCGGAAAAAACTACAATCCCATTTGAGAGATTCACGCATAATGCGACTTCATGCTGAAATTCATCGGGAGTTTCACCATCAGAATTCTCCAGGGTCAGGTTTTTGTTTGATTTGGGTGTATCAAATTTCCGGGGAAATCTTAAAACCACACCTGCATTTTTGCTTATCATCATATTTTTATCAGCAAAAATGAACCGGCTCCTGTTTTTCTCAATAACCGAATGATCAATGCCAATATTCCGCTTCTCTTCATAACGATGAGAGTAATAAGTCTCATCCCTTATATTGGCTGACATAATAATTCGGGCTTTGCTGTTCACTTCCAGGAATTTCCCCAGGCCACCTGTATGGTCGGAATGGCCATGAGATAAAACCAGATAATCAATATCTGATATATTGATCCCTAAATGTTTGGCATTAATAAAAAAATTATTTGAAGCACCAACATCAAACAGCCATTTTAATCCATCGGCTTCAAAATAAATGCTCAATCCGTGCTCTGAACGCAAATTCATTTCAGGATGAGGCTTATTGTCTATTAAAACAACTACTTTCATTTATACGATTTATCCGCATCATACCTTAACCGCTTTCCTAAACCTGAGCCCCCTCCGGAATTCCGTCGTTTCCCCATTCCTTTTCCCAAAAATAATTCTTGTTTTTCCTTATCATCAGAGCAAGCTCCTAATTTACGACCTGCTTTGGGACCTTCCTTTTGAGGTCCCTTACCGTCCATTTTAGGCATAATCAATAAATTTTACGTTAAAGAATTGTAAGCCATATATGGTGAAAAAACCATATTGCAAAACAAAAAATTACAGCCACTTTTAGCACTGGATAATCCGGGGTCAGCCGGTTTTTAACTCTACTTTAATGGTTGCAGCTGTGTCCCTCCTGATGACGTTCATGTGAATGGCAACCCTCGCCAGAATCTTCGATGTTTCCTTTCAGAAAAGCTTCAACCAAATGACGCACATTACCGGCACAGCCACGATAAACATCAATCCCATGAAAGTTAAGTACATTCAGGGCACCGTTACCCATGTTACCGGCCAACATAACATTTACTCCTATTTCCTGTAAAATGACCCCGATATTGCTTTTACAACCACATCCCTGTGGAGATGGCAGCAATTCTTCATGAATAATATTCCTGTCAGCGTCTATAGTAAAAATTGTATACTTTTCACAATGACCAAAATGGTCATCAACGACACTTTCCCTTGTTGGTACTGCAATTTTCATAATATATTTCTCCTTTTTTAATTAAATATAATTGATGATAATAACTTCCTTCCCGGATATTTATTTTTGCCACAACATGGACAAATATTTTCCATGCAGGGTTTCCCTTTAGTTTGTGGAATTAGGAGGTCGCAACCCAGGCATTCACCATTACCATTGAAATCAGCAGCTTCCATCAAATCCCATTTTTCTGTTTAAATTTCTCAATGCCTCTGAATGACAATAATTACATGAACTTGATTCAGTTTTTGAAATATTCAGTTTCATGCAGGTTTCACACTTGTACCAGCAATCATCTGTATGATAATTTCCGCCTTCAATTAATATTGCTTTCCCCTCCACGAAAGCCCGTGCAATTGTCCGCCTCGCTTTTTCATAAACCCTGGTAAATGTGGGACGGGAAATATTCATTTTTTTAGCAGATTGCTCCTGGGTCAGTCCCTCATAGTCCGCGAGCCGGATTGATTCATATTCTTCAAATAACAAACAAACAGGCTCCAGCTTAATCATTGGAACCCCAAATGGCTTAAATCCTTCCATTACCGGAGGATTCATAATTGTTCTTTTCCTTTTGGGCCGGGCCATGGCACAAAAGTAAAACTTTTTATGAACATTAGTTCATAATAAAAAAGTTTTTTCATAAATTATTCTAATGCGGCTACTTTTATCTCAAACCTAAGCTGTTTTGAAGTTTTTTTGTAAGAAATTCTATAAAATCTGGCCATCTACAATATATTCTAACAACCTTGTGCTGTTCGTCACAAATTTAATGCTATTGGACTTTAGATATTGAGTTATTATCAAAATATATTCAATAAGAGCCACTTTCTTTTTTGGTTGCTGTTTTTATTGATTTAAATTTATTGGCAATTCATTTTTTGTGAACATATCTCAAATCGAAACTTTAGCATTCCTTGACAAGATATATTATCCCCGGAAGACTGTTTATACTATTTTTTGTGAATTCCGGCAGGAAGAAAACGGACACGCAGCCAGTCAATAATGACGAAAAGGGATTCTAAATTAAATATTAATTATCATGGAGAGTATTGATGGAAAGGATATCCAAAACGCTGAAAATTCATCAAACCAACTGAACGTTGTTTCAGGAAAAGGTGAGCTCATAATAAACGGAAGCCTGAATTTATCCGGAGTATATTCAGGAAAGCTAAATATAAGCGAATGTCTGGTTGTTGACAAGGAGGGAATACTCATCGGGGAATTCAAAGTAAAAGATCTTATTGTTTTTGGCAAAATAATTGGAACAGTTCATGTTTCAAACCTTACAGTACTACATGAAGGATCAAAAATATCGGGGACATTAATTTCAAAAGAAATTAAAAAGCATCCTGATGCTTTTATTACCGGGCATCAAGGTATAAAGACCCATTCCGCCAACACTGCACCGGTTTTAGACACCAATAAATGAGCAGCATAAAATAATTACACCTGTACTATCCGTAATAATTGATATACTTTATTGGTCCCTTCATAAAAAATTTCCAATACCATATTTTTTAAAAAAGAATTAACCAAAAAATTCGCTTCTAAAAAGTTGCAAATATTAAAAAAATGTTCTATACTTGTAGAATCCAATAACTATATGTAGAATATGAAACTTTCAAAGACGGAAGAAAAATTGATGGAACTGCTCTGGAAAAAAGAAAATGCCTTCCTTAAGGAACTTATTGACAGCTATCCTGATCCGAAACCGGCAGCCACCACGGTTGCAACCCTGTTGAAAAGGATGCAGGATAAAGGATTTGTAGGATATAAACTCTATGGCAACTCAAGGCAGTACTTTCCACTTATCCCTAAAGCCGACTATTTTTCAATGCATGTAAGGGGAATGATCAAAAACTTCTTCAGTAACTCAGCCCTGCAGTTTGCAACTTTTTTTACCGAAACAACTAACCTGAGCGAGGAGGAACTCGAAGAACTTAAAAAAATAATTGACGAGGAAATCAAAAAGAAAAAAAATCAATAAAACAAGCCTCAATACTAAGCTCTGTAGCCAAGGAGATTTATTTCACGGCTTTTTCACAGAGATTCAAAGTAACACAGACGGCAAAATACAAAAAAATCCTTTACCATGTTAACCTACATCATTAAAGCAATCTTATTTTCTGCGCTGCTGATGGCCATCTACCATCTTTTCCTCGAAAGAGAAAAGATGCACCGGTTCAAAAGGTTCTACCTGCTGATAAGCATCATACTACCCTTTGCCGTTCCCCTGGTACCCCTTCCCAAAATATCATTAATGCCACAAGTACCGGGATTAATCAATATTACAGATACCGGTCCGGTAACTAACAAGATCAGCGAAAACTTCACCCCTGATAACAACATAGCCAAAAACAACCCTGAGGACAGTGAGCTTCAGACCACACTTACACAACCTGCTTCCACTATCACAAATCAATATAATTCCGGATTAATGTTGCTATTAATTTGTTACATTACTGTTACTCTGACTCTGTTATACAGGTTTATAAGAAATGTTCTGTCCATACATCTTACGATAAAAAACAACAAATCTATCCCTTATCTTGATGGCACCATTGTTTTGACAAAAAATAACGGGATCCCCCACAGTTTTCTGAGTTATATTTTCGTTAACCGGGATGATTTTGAGAGGGGAAAAATCGAAAAGGAAATTTTGGCTCATGAATTAACTCATGTAAAACAGTATCATTCACTGGATATTTTGTTTGCTGAACTCATAACGGTGTTTGCATGGATAAATCCCATTCTTTTTTTCTGCAGGAAGGCGATTAGACTCAATCATGAATTTCTGGCAGACCAGTCAGTCATAGAATCAGTTTCGGATACTAAGACATATCAGCTTTTATTATTCGAAAAAATCAGGCAGACAAACAGTCTGTCACTATCAAGCCCATTCAATTACCTACTGACAAAAAAACGGCTAAAAATGATGAGCAAAAAAACATCTCCCGGGATCGCATTTTTTAAGCAAATTGCAATAATCCCTTTGATTGCAGTTGCAGGTTTATTATTCACTGCAAAAGGATGCAGCGATGACCTGACCGGACCTTTAGATAAGCAACAGGCTAATAATGTAGTACCTGATGAGTCTCACTGGAAATTGGTTAGCAGAACTGACGGATCAGGTAATGTAATAAAAGAAATAATCGGAGAATTTGACGGGACAATGGATGATAATAATGTTTTAGATGCGCCGATAAAAGTTAAAATTTTTGTAACAAAACGTAAAGATGGAGAAATGTTTACCGAATTCTATGAAGCAGGAAGTGAAACACCGGTAAATTTGCACAGGCGAACTAATCAGTTTTTTAAATTCACCACACAATCTTCTGTAGATATTAAAATAGTTCCTGGCTCTGGCGAAATCATCGAGATGCAACAAACCCTTGGTGGTTTGCATATGTGGGATTTATACAGCAAATCTGTCCCTCCTCCCCCCGGTGCTCCTGAAGGAGCGAATTATGGTGAATTTAGGACGGGAGATTTTTTAAAGCTTATTATAAAGCAAGAAAGCAGAATGAGCATTATGGTTGATTTCCGAGAAATTGAGGAATTTAACAACAAAATATATCGTTTTGATATTGACCCTGCCGGGTTAAAGGAGTTGTTCGCTAAGTTGTAACCGGGAAACACAATCCCGGTCAAAAGCCTGTATAGAAGAGGATTTACCTGATTTAAAATCATTTTTGCTTTTTCGGGGACCACTATCAGTGGTAATACAGTGCACCGCATAATGCCAGTGAGGGATTTCGGAGCATGTCTGTATTAACTGAAACAAACTATGCTGCGAAGCAGGAAGTTTCAGGTTTAAACTTCCCCCACCACTGGCTATATGCGATAACAGCTTTGTAGATCTATTTTTTCAAATCAAAACGATCTGCATCCATTACTTTCACCCATGCATTCACAAAATCTTTTACAAATTTTTCATTGCTGTCATCCTGTGCATATAATTCAGCATAAGAACGCAATACAGAGTTGGAACCAAAGACTAAGTCAACCCTGGTTGCTGTCCATTTTGTCTGATTAGTCTTTCTGTCAACAATATGATATAAATTATCCGACACAGGTTTCCATGAGTAACTCATGTCGGTAAGATTTACAAAGAAATCATTTGTTAGCTTGCCTTCTCTGTCTGTAAACACACCATGTTTTGTTCCTCCATGATTTGTACCTAATACACGCATGCCGCCAATTAAAACAGTCATTTCAGGAGCTGTCAAACCCATAAGCTGAGTTCTGTCGAGAAGGAGTTCTTCAGGTTTCACGGCATAGTCTTTTTTGACCCAGTTTCTGTAACCATCGTGAATAGGCTCAAGGTCGTCGAAAGATTCGGCATCGGTCATTTCATCTGTGGCATCACCCCTTCCCGGGCTGAAAGGTACCTTTATATTAACCCCGGCTTGCTGTGCTGCTTTTTCAATGGCAGCAGTACCTCCCAGTACAATTAGGTCGGCAATACTCACTTTTTTGCTTAAACCTGATTGAATTTCAGTAAATTTATTCAAAACTTTTTCAAGACGTTTTGGCTCATTGCCTTCCCATTTTTTGTGAGGTGTAAGACGAATTCTTGCTCCATTCGCTCCACCTCTGTAATCGGAACCTCTGAATGTTCTTGCACTGTCCCATGCTGTATTGATAAGCTCTGTTTGCGACAGGCCACTGTTCAGCAACTTCGTCTTGAGGTCTTCAATTTCTGCCTCCGTCAGGGTGTAGTCAACTGTCGGAACGGGATCCTGCCAGATAAGATCTTCTTTGGGTACATCAGGTCCCAGGTAACGGCTTTTCGGGCCTAAGTCACGATGAGTTAATTTAAACCATGCCCTTGCAAACATTTCGGCAAATTCCTCAGGGTTTTTATAAAAACGTTCTGATATTTTTCTGTATTCAGGATCCATTTTCATTGCCATATCGGCATCTGTCATGATGGGATTGCGGCGCACGCCGGGAATATGGGCATCAAAAGGTTTATCTTCCTCTTTCATGTTAACGGGTTCCCATTGCCATGCCCCTGCGGGACTTTTTCTGGACTCCCATTCGTGATTGAGCAAAAGATGGAAGTAGGTATGATTCCATCTGTCGGGCTTGCTCGACCATGCACCTTCCAGTCCACTGGTAACAGTATCTTCAGAATGGCCCTTACCTTTTGGATTTTTCCAGCCAAAGCCCTGCTCTTCCGGTTCTGCTTCTTCCGGACTTGAGCCCAGGACAGATGCATCACCATTTCCGTGGCACTTGCCAACAGTATGGCCACCGGCAGTTAATGCAACGGTTTCCTCATCGTTCATGGCCATGCGTTTGAATGTCGTGCGTACGTCTTTTGCGGTTTTAAGCGGGTCAGGGGTACCGTCCACCCCTTCGGGATTTACGTAAATCAATCCCATCTGTACCGCAGCCAGGGGATTTTCCAGGGAATCACGGTTTTTATCATCAGAATAGCGGGATTTTGTTGGTTCAAGCCATTCTTTCTCAGCTCCCCAGTAAATGTCCTTTTCAGGATGCCAGATATCCTCTCGTCCACCAGCAAACCCAAAGGTTTTAAAGCCCATAGATTCATAGGCCATATTTCCGGCCAGAATAAACAAATCGGCCCATGATATTTTGTTGCCATATTTTTTCTTGATAGGCCATAATAACCTGCGTGCCTTATCCAGGTTAACATTATCAGGCCAACTGTTGAGTGGGGCGAAACGTTGATTGCCGGTATTACTTCCGCCACGTCCGTCAGCAATACGGTATGTACCGGCACTATGCCAGGCCATCCGGATCATTAAACCGCCATAGTGACCCCAATCGGCAGGCCACCAATCCTTACTATCAGTCATTAATTTTTTCAAGTCATTTTTTAGCCCTTCCAAATCCAGTTTTTTAAACTCTTCCCTGTAATTGAAGTCCTCACCCAAAGGATTTGTTTTAGTGTCATGCTGGTGTAAAATATCCAGGTTGAGAGCATTTGGCCACCAACTCATTACGGAATTACCAGTATCCGTATTTGCACCATGCATTACGGGGCATTTCCCTTTTTTTGAATTGTTCATACTGTTTACTGTTTTAGTTATTAGTGAATTTTCCTGTTATTTGCAGTGTAATTTCTTGAATTTCAAATTTTTTTATTTTCTTATTTTTAAAATATTCATTGATGATTTTGTCTAAAATCTCATCTTCATAATCCTCTATCCGGTCTGTTTCAGAGCAGTACAAATGATGGTGGTGTGACACAACAGCATCATAACGCATAATATCTTTGTCGTTTTTGACTTTTTGCAGGAGATTATTATCAACAAGCGAATCCAACACCTTATAAACTGTCCCAACCGCAATATTCGGATGATTTATTCTGATGTAATCAATAATTTTTTCAGCAGTTGGGTGGTTATTTAAATTGACCACAGCTTCATAAATCGCAATGCGTTGTGGAGTAACTTTTAATCCCTTTTTCTTTAATTGTTCACGAAAAAAATCACTTGTCATAATTTATTTAATAATAATAATTACGTAAAGATAATTATTCTCTTTTACCAACAAACTAATTTTAGAAATATTCTTAAAAACTTGCATTCAGTAATTACATATTCTATATTTGTAGAATCTAATAACAACACATAGAAAGATGAAACTTTCAAAGACAGAAGAGAAGTTGATGGAACTTATTTGGAGAAAAGAAAAAGTGTTCCTGAAAGACCTTATTGGCAGGCATACATCAGATCGGGCAGGAATTATCGGTAATCAACCTGATCAATAAAAAACAAAATGTCCACCTTTAAGTCACTTTTTATTATAAAATCAAAAAGAAAACAGATATTTCTCTCCTCCTTATAAATATATAATGCTAATTTTTAACATCTTTACATAGAACCTGTATTTGCAACATATATAATACGAAAACAATAATGGACGGTAGCCAGAAGAGATATTATTATGGCACGGCAAGAAGAATAATTATGTAATGAAGATATTATTGGCAATCGGGACAGGTAGTTTTATTGGAGGTGTTCTTCGTTACCTGCTTTCTCAACTCGTACAGACAAAATTTCTCTCTACATTTCCCTTCGGCACTCTTACGGTGAATATTATAGGTTGTTTTCTTATCGGACTGGTTTTCGGTTTAACTGACAGAGGCACTCTTACGCAAGAGTGGCGACTGTTCCTTGCAACCGGCGTGCTTGGCGGGTTTACGACCTTTTCCGCTTTCTCAATCGAGTCACTTAGTCTGTTCCGTGACGGACAATTTTTTTATGCGACTGTTTACATCTCTTCAACCGTGGTAGTAGGTATTATTGCAACATTTATCGGATTTGCGATTATTAAACTCTTTTAGGAAATGGAAAATAATCCTGATGCAAAACTGCTTCGCATCTTCATCGGGGAGTCTGACAAGCACGGGCAACATCCTTTATACGAAGAAATCGTCATTGAAGCGAAAAAGCAAGGACTCTCGGGTGCGACGGTTACACGGGGGATAATGGGTTTTGGCGCAAACTCAAAGATCCACACTACAAAACTATTAGAGATCTCCTCTAATCTGCCTTTGGTAATTGAAATAGTCGACAAGGAAGAAAAAATCAAGGAGTTCCTCAAAAAAGTTGACCAATTATTTGAGCAATCAAAATCTGGCGGACTGATAACAATTGAAAAAGCAGAAGTAATAAGGTATAAGGCAGGAAATAAATAAATTAATCCGTCACATTAAAAAAATATATTGAACAGAGAGTTGAGAAAAGTGGATTTAAGCCAGTAGGAAAGGACTAAATTTTGTCCTATCTGCCTGATTATCAAGACTATTTTTTTGCCACTTTTTTAATATTTGACACTTTTTATATCACAAATCTTGTGTATTATCCTTATTATTAATCCCTTTGAAAGGTCTTACAACACAAATAAATTTTTTTTACCACATGGATAAAAAATCTATATAAAACATGAATGTCCGTGATCTGGTCTGAATTGATGTAAATAATCAATCTAGTCATAATAAAAAAATTAGTTATCAATTAGTATTTTTATAAATTATGACACACATTATTTTTTTACATTTGTATTATGGATAAGATTGGATATATAGAAATTAAAATTACTGGCACCAATGGCAATCTCGACTTATCACCTGATAATTACGATATTCGGGAGATTATGTCGATCTTGGATAATGCTGAAAATTTACTATATCCTGGAGAAAAAAGAGATAGACCAACAATCAGTTATCAAATTAGTGAAGGTTCTGTAATACATTTATTTAAAACATCTATTCAATATATTATTGGGTTTAACGCAATCATTGGACAAATAAATCAAATTAATAATATTGATTTTCTCGACCTATCGACAGCAAAAGCATTTGAAAATATTCAAGATACTGCTTTAAAACGAAATTACACTTTTAACATAAGGACCTCTCTTCACAACTCGAATGAAGTTAAGATAGACCGCACTACACATTATTACAGAACTGAAGCAATTTGGGTAGATGCGGAATTTTATTTTTATGGCAAGTTAACTAATGCAGGTGGTAAAGACAAAGCAAATATTCACATATTAACTGAAGAACTTGGCACTGTAAGAATACAAACACCAATCAGTTTCCTGGAACAATATGATGAAAACCTTCTTTATAAAACATTTGGTATAAGGGCAACAGGAAAGCAGCATTCAGAGACTGGAGAAATTGATACCTCAAATTTAAAATTCAGTGAATTGATTAACTACCAACCAAAATATGATGAACAATATTTAAAAACACTTAGGGACAGAGCAAAAAAATCGTGGCTTGGAAATATTGATCCCGATAGTTGGCTGAAAGAAATCAGGGGTAATTATGACGCATAATGCTGTTCTACTTGACACAAGCTTCTTTTTAAGGTTTTTAAATGATAGTGACCCACTATTTAAGAATGCTGATGGCTATTTTCGGTACTTCTTAGAGAAGGAAATATCAATGATTATTTCAACAATCTCAATAGCAGAATATTGTGTTGGTGGAGATGTGCATGAATTGCCACTTAGAAACTTGCAAATTGTTCCATTTAACCTTAATCATTCAAAAAAAACAGGTGAATTTGCAAAAATTGTTTTCCAACATAAAAGAAGCCTCAAACTAAGAGAGAGGAACATAATCCCAAATGATTCAAAACTTTTCGCCCAGGCTGATTGTGAAAAAGCAATCAGTTATTATCTCTCCTCAGATTCAGAAAGTTTAAAGATATACAATCTACTGAAAAAGGAGACTAACCCGAAATTTCAATTCATAGATTTAAACACTCCTTTTAATATTACCTTTGGAATACTTGATTTATAATATCAATTATCCATTTTTCCAAAGAATAATTAAAGACTAACACATCCCAGGAATAGCCAACTGAGATACTCTCTCCCTACGACTTTTTCTACCACCTTCAGGCAAAAATCAGAAAAGACCGCTGCAATCATTTGATTTACAGCGGCCTGTGATTTTAGAAGTAGCCTCACCAGGAATCGAACCTGGATCTACGGTTTAGGAAACCGCTATTCTATCCATTGAACTATGAGGCCGGACAAGATTTTGAATATACAAAGTTCTATGTTCTGAAAATTCCGGGAATAGTATTTAATCCAAAACCGGGGACAAAAATAATGATAATTGCCGTTGAAACAAAAATACTTGCTAAAATAGTTGCCACGCATATTTTTAATCCTATAATTGCTATATTTACAGGCCTTGCAAATAAAAGGTTGTATTGATTCATGATAAGTTCAGTTGCCTGTAGATCAGCGATAGCGGACTGGCATTATGAATTAATTATCCTGGAAGTGTTGGGATAACGCAAGGTTGTAAGTTGCTCTATAGTTAAATATTATTTAATCACAGTATTGAACTACATAGATCTGATAATCGTAATTTTGATTGCCTGGGCTGCATACCGTGGTTTAACAAGGGGACTGATAATCATGGTAGCCACTTTTATTGCCCTGATCGCTGGAATCTGGGGTGCGGCTAAATTCTCAGGAATTGTAGCAGAATGGCTGGTTAGTACTTTAAGTGTATCATCCCCTTATATGCATCTTGTCTCCTTTACAATTACTTTTCTCGGATTTGTAATTGCAATTAATATTGCAGCCTACATGGTAAGCCGTCTGCTTGATGCCATAGCTCTCGGGTTCATAAACCGGTTGCTGGGACTTATTTTTGGCGTTCTGAAAATGGCGCTGCTCTTAAGTGTATTATTCGTTATCCTTAATGCCTTTGACAGGAAGCATGATTTTATGCCAAAAGATCATATTGAAGAATCGATGCTATATGATCCGATAGCAAAACTTGCTCCCACTATGTTCCCGTTTTTGCGATTTGAAAATATAGCAAAAGAAATAAGGAATATGCTTGAATAGAATCTCACAGGTCAGCCGGCCTGAGCCACCCGTCCCTAAAAGGAATTAAAACCCCGACAGAATCTGCACGAAGATAATAAGCAAAACCATTGCCACCGGATATACTGTTGCATAAGCTATCTGCGGTGCATTACTTCCGGTCATTGAGTCAATGGCCGCCAGTCCGGGTGTACTTGTCATACTACCGGTAATAGTCCCGAAAAGGGAAAGAAGGTTTATCCTGAAAAAATAATTTGCTACAAAAGCAGATACAATCATGGGGACCAGGGTAATAATCATTCCTGCAAGGAACAGATTTACACCGTAAGACTGGTATGTTTCCACAATATGAGCACCAGCCTGGGTTCCAACTGCCGCAAGGAAAAAAAGCAACCCGAGTTGCCGTAATAACTGGTTGGCCGCTGCTGACATCGACCAAACCACTGGTCCGGTTTTACCAAGATTGCCTAATATCAGTGCGACAAACAAAACTCCTCCGGCAAGACCCGGACGAAAAACCAGGTTCTCCGAGAAGCTTATTTCAAGCCTGCCAACAAGTATCCCGAGTACTATGCCGGCTGCAATAGGGAACATATTTGTATCGGACAACTTCTTTTCCTGGTTGCCGAATATGGATGCAACAGTTTTCATATTCTCTTTATTGGAAGCTATCAGTAACTTATCACCAAAACGAAGGTGCGAAGATTCGCTTGGAGCAATGTCAATTCCACTTCTTCTTATGCGTGTAATGGTAGCATTGTAATTTGAAAAAAGATTAAGCTGCCCGATGGTCTTGTTTACAACATCCTTGTTGGTTACCAGTATGGAATGAACCTCATAATCTTTCCCCAGGGGAATTTGCTGATCTGTAGGGCTCCCGATCAGTAATCTTACTTTCTCCAAAGCCTCCTTGCTGCCTACTGCACGGATAAGGTCACCCTTGTGTAGCACCGTGCCCGGACTGGGTGTGATGGCCATGCCACCTGATAAAACACGTGAAATACTCGCACCGGTCATATTCCGTATCTGAAGATCACCAACTGTCTTCCCGTCTATATTCTCATTCTCGACAATAAAATGATGATTGCAGACTTCAGGATATTTTTTGAGCAGTAAATTTTTAATATCCTTCTCGGCCTTGTCCACGCTAACCATTAATATGCCGGGAAGCAATCTTACAAATAAGATCACACCAATAACTCCAAAAGGATATGCAATGCCATAACCGATCGATGCAAATGCAGAGCCGGTGGAATCAATTGCTGCTGCAAGGCCGGGTGTACTTGTCAGTGCCCCGGTAAAAAGACCTACGGCAAGATTGTAATCAATATTAAAGATCCATGCAGTAAATAATGTTGTTCCGGCAGCCATTGTGATAAGAACAACAGCAATTATTACGAGAGTCTTTCCGGTTGAACGAAATGACTGAAAAAATCCGGGTCCTGCCTGCAATCCGATAGTAAAGATAAACAGTACCAGTCCGACATCCTGAAAATCGGAAGGGATGATAACTCCGTAATGTCCAAAAAGAAGAGCAACAAATATAACGGCAGATATATCAAGCGAAATTCCCTTTATCCTGATGCGTCCGATAACAAAACCAATTGCTATGATTAAAAAAAGGGCAAAATAGGGGACTGAAAAGACAGACATCGGTATGATTTTGATTAGGAATGCAGCAAAATTATAGTTTAATTACTTAAAAATTGCATTTATCAGCAGTTCATTGCCAAATCAGTCATTCATGGATACTGTATAGAAAATTTGCATGCTTAATTAGATTTAGTTAATAATCCGTTATTTATAATAAGTGTCACCCTAGCACGCAAAAGTAAATAAATCCATTCTCTGTCTTTTTCTTCGTCTGTGTGTCGTTTGAAAAATAAATTTTTTTTTAAATAAAATTTTCACAGAATATTTTTAAAAATTTTTTTTATCATTGTATGATAAAAAATAACTGACTTTAGTAGAAATACTAATATTGAAATCAGATAAGAAGCCAAGTTAAATACACTGAAAGTCATACATTTGATATTACTCTAAAAGATCGAAAACCTCTACAAATTACAAAACGATCAGAATCCAAATCTTACTTACGAGAATAATAATTATTTGCTTTTAGAAAAGATGAAATCGAAAAAGTCGTCTGGCGCTTTCCGCGAGGACAATGATTCTTTTAAAGGGAAGAAGAAACATAAACTTACTCCTGTCAAAAAACTAAAATCCAAGAAAACTCAGTTCTTTGATGAAATCGAGGAATTCGAGGAGAATGATTTTGAATACAGGGAAAAGAAATTTGATGACCTGTATGAGGATATAGATGATCTTGATGATCCGGAGGATGATGATTACTGATCATCTCAATACCATTTGATAAGCCATCTTATCAAATCCTTTCTGGCGGAGGAATAATCTGATCCCTCTGTATAACAATATTATACCTGTTACAGGTGTACCTTACCGTCTATACTGCCGGTAAAGTGGTTAGTATTGATTAGTCAAATTACATACATTCAAAGCAGTTTCCTGATATTTTCAGTTACTATGTGCCCGTCGAAGAGGTGTACAATCCGGTTGGCCTTTTCAGCATCAGAGGGAGAGTGTGTAACCATAACAATTGTAGTTCCTTCATTGTTTAACTGAGCTAGAAGATTCATAACCTCCTCACCATTAACGGAATCCAGATTGCCGGTGGGCTCGTCAGCAAGTATAAGTCTGGGATTGGACACCACTGCACGGCAAATAGCTACCCTTTGCTGCTGACCACCGGAAAGCTGCTGCGGGAAATGCTTCCTTCGGTGAGCCATCTGCATCCGCTCCAGTACCTGCTCAACTTTTTTCTTCCTTTCGCCAGAAGAAACCTTCAGGTACAAAAGGGGCAATTCTATGTTTTCAAAGACAGTAAGCTCATCAATAAGGTTGAAGCTCTGAAAAACGAAACCCACATTTGACTTACGCATGTTGGTTCGCTTTCTTTCCGAATATCCGGCTACCTCTGTACCATTAAAGTAGAGTTCCCCGGAAGTTGGATTGTCAAGCAAACCCAGGATATTCAGCAAAGTTGACTTCCCACATCCGGAGGGTCCCATAACCGCAACAAATTCACCTTTTTTTATTTCAAGGCTAACCTTGTTCAGAGCGGTAGTTTCTACCTCATCAGTCCTGAATACTTTTGTGAGTTCAATAGTTTTTATCATTGCAATTAATTATTATTTACCCATTTCTGTTTTATTATATTGCTTATGAAGGAATCTTTAAATATACAAAAACATTTCAAAACCGAAATTGCAAATTACTACTATGTCACAGCCTGTTTACAGATAATTTTGTTGATAAGAGCAGGATTTTAAGGTTCATTATTCTTTCATGAGTATTTGCTGTAGTTGTTTCATTACTTTATTAAAAAGCTTCACCGAAAGTTTTTGCAACTTTTTTTTATTATCTTGCCCCCTGTTTGAAATCTTCAAATGCACTAGCATAGATGCTTATAAGTATTTCCGGAATTTTCGGAAATCTTTTAGAAAAACCAGATAACATGCAGGGGGGAAACAAATTAATTTTCATGGTTGATGATGACAAGGTTATCCGTAACCTGCTGGAATATGTTTTCCAGGGGAAAAACGGCTATGTTATAAAAACTTTTTTTTCCGGCGAGTCATGCCTCAAAAATATGCATTTGAATCCGGATCTGGTAGTTCTTGATTATATTTTGAATGAAAGCGACAACGAGGCAATGGATGGCCTGGATACGCTGAAAATGCTGAAAAAAGCAAAAGAAGACCTGCCGGTTATTATTCTCTCGTCATATACAGATGACAAAACTGCAGAAATAATGAAAAAAAGCGGGGCAAGTTCCGTAATTAAAAAGGATGATTATTTCGTAGATAAACTTGAAAAATATATTGTTTGCGAATTGAAGTAAAATAAAGAGTTCACCAAATCGTTCTCTATGTACCCCTGCCTGGGAGAAAAATAATCTTCAAGGTTATTATCTTTACTTTTTTGAATCATAAGTTCCACCTCTACATCAATGCCAGTCCATTGATTTTTTCCTTTTTATTTTAATTATTAATTTATACTTTTGCACGATAATTTTTTACAATGTCAGCTTTTACAGAACAATACGAAATTAGTTTTAAAGGTCTTGGAACCGGTTTCCATAACTTCAGCTTTGTGATTGAAGATGCATTTTTCAACTATTTTGATACTGGTGAATGCTTCGGAGGGAAAATGAAGGTTGATGCTGAAATGGAAAAGAGCCATGACCTGCTTACGTTTAACCTGCTATTTTCAGGAATCGCCAGAGTTATGTGCGACAGATGCCTGGAGATATTTAAAATGCCTTTGCAATTTAACAGCATCCTTTACGTAAGGTTTGATGAAGAAGAAATGGAAAAGGATGCTGAAGTAATCTATCTTGATCCAAAAGAACACAAGCTGAACCTGGCTAGATTTTTTATGGAAAGCATTTGTCTTAATCTGCCCCTTAAACGGGTTCATTTAAAGAATGATTACGGAGAATCGATGTGTAACAAAGATATGATCAAAAAACTCAATAATCACAGGGTAACCGGAAATACTGAAGTTACCGACCCCAGATGGGACGCACTAAAAAAATATAGCGATAAAATGAATTAACTGGTATTTATTCCTTTACTAACTGACAAGTTTCTAATTTCCTGAAGAAATATAAATTCAGAATCTGAAAATAAATCGATTAATTAAATATACCTCGTAAAATGGCACATCCAAAAAGAAAGATATCTAAAACAAGGAGAGATAAAAGAAGAACTCATTATAAGGCCACCTCTCCCACCATGTCCTCCTGTCAGAACTGCGGTTCCACTGTCAGGTACCACAGAGTATGTGGCGAATGTGGTTATTACCGGGGAAAGCTTGCGATTGAGAAAGAAGTGATGTCGTAACCTTTCTCATATGCAAAACTCCCGGTGTAAAATTAAGGTGTTCATATTTCTTATATAACTAATTACTGACTCAAGATGAAGATTGCACTTGATGCCATGGGAGGGGATTTTGCTCCCGAAGCAACTGTAAAAGGTGCCATTATGGCTATGGATTTCATGCCCGGTTATGTTAAGATAGTACTTATTGGTGACGAAAGAAAGATCCTCGAAATAATTAGTAGAGAAAAATATGACCCTTCTGCCTTTGATATTATACATACCGAAGAGGTCATAACCTCGGGAGAACATCCGGCAAAAGCATTCTCAAAGAAGAAAAACTCAAGCATTGTAACAGGTTTTGGCATGCTCACGGGCGGAAAAGTTGATGCCCTGGCCAGCACAGGAAATACGGGTGCAATGATGATAGGAGCCATGTTTATGGTTAAATCCAGCCCCGGCATAATTCGTCCCGCCATATCAGCCCAGGTACCCAGTGTGGGAGGTGGTTCTGCAACCCTTTTGGATGTAGGCCTGAATCCTGATTGCAGACCCGATGTATTATATCAGTATGGTATCCTTGGCTCCCTCTATGCAAAGCATGTTTTTCATATTGATAATCCCAAAGTGTGCCTTGTTAACGTTGGTTCTGAGGAAGAAAAAGGCAATCTTATTGCGAAAGCTACATATGAACTGATGAAGGAAACCACTGAATTTAATTTTAGCGGAAATATCGAAGGAAACGAGCTTTTTAATGAAAATAAGGCTGACGTAATTGTTTGTGACGGTTTTGTTGGAAATATAATTCTCAAGGAGGCCGAAGCCCTCTATACCCTGATAAAGAAAAGAAAGATACAAGACGAGTTCTTCGAACAGTTTAATTTCGAAAATTACGGAGGAACTCCGGTATTGGGTATAAGGCAGCCCGTGGTAATAGGACACGGAATATCAAATGCAACTGCTATAAAAAACCTGCTTGTTCATACAAAAGATGTTGTTGAAGCAGGCTTGATGGATAAATTCAAAGAAGCATTTCAGTAATGGTTAAAAAGAGGGCAGTTATTACAGGGATTGCAGCAGAATTGCCAGACTTTATTCTTTCCAACGATGAACTCAGTCAGATGGTTGATACATCCGATGAATGGATAATGTCCCGCATCGGAATTAAAGAAAGACGGATACTCAAAGAAAAAGGGAAAGGTTCCTCTCACCTCGGATCTAAAGCAGTTATAAAACTTCTGGAAAAAACCGGAACCGATCCTTCGGAAATTGACCTGCTCATATGCGCAACAGTAACTCCCGATCACCAGTTCCCTGCAAATGCAAACATTATTTCATATAAATCCGGCATAAAAAATGCCTTTAGTTTCGATGTTAATGCCGGTTGCAGCGGTTTTCTTTATTCACTTGCCACAGCACAGCAGTTTATTGAAACCGGTAAAGCTAAAAAGATAGTGATTGTGGGTGCCGAAAAGATGTCGGCCATTGTTGACTACCAGGACCGCTCAACTTGTCCGATTTTCGGAGATGGTGCAGGCGCCGTATTGCTTGAACCTACTACAGAAGATGCAGGAATTATTGATTCACTGCTTCAATCCGACGGAGTTGGTCTTTCCCACCTCCACCAGAAAGCCGGAGGATCGGTTAATCCTGCTTCACACCAGACCATTGATAACAGGGAACATTATATTTACCAGGAAGGCCAGCCTGTTTTTAAATGGGCTGTTTCAAAAATGGCGGATGTGTCACTGGAGCTAATGCAAAAAAATGGAATAACCCATAATGATATCGCCTGGCTGGTTCCTCATCAGGCAAACATGAGGATAATAGAGGCGGTAGCCAGACGGATGAAACTGGACAAGAGCAAGGTAATGATAAATATTCAAAGATACGGAAACACTACAGCCGCTACCTTACCAATTTGTATCTGGGAATGGGAAGAAAAACTTAAAAAAGGAGACAACATTATACTTGTTACTTTTGGAGCCGGCTTTACATGGGGGGCAATGTATCTTAAATGGGGTTATAACGGCAAATAAAAACGGCTCTGATAACCTGCTTTTACGGATTTCAGGTTCAGGAACAATAAATTTACCTTTCAGTACAATAAATTTATTAATTTTCCTGTATTGTATAATGTTTGCTATTTTTGTATCTTCAATTCCAGAATCTGATAATTCATAAATTGTTTAATAATAATCTGCAAAATAAGATGGCTAAAAGTACCGATAATGATCCTAATGTAATCAACCTTGTTGCTTCAGGGACAGAAATAACCGGAGATGTAACCTGTAATGGTGATATCCGGATCGATGGCTCGCTTAACGGAAATCTGAATACCAAAGGTAAAGTAGTAATTGGAGAAACCGGAAAGGCAAAAGGAGAAATTAATTGTAAGAATGCTGATATATCAGGAAAAATAGAGGGTAAAATAATTATTTCGGAATTGCTCTCTCTTAAACCATCCTCATTTATTGACGGAGACATCGTTACCAATAAACTTGCAATTGAACCCGGCGCCAAATTTACAGGGACCTGTAATATGAATGGTACTGACTCACGAACATCCCAGGAAAGCAAAAAAACCTTTGAACAGGAGAAAAAATAAACCCTTTCCGGATAATGCATTATGACCCGGCACAAAATAAATTTGTGCCGGGTTTTTTGCAGAAGCTTCTGAATGAAGAAATTGCAAGCAACATAATGCCTGGCTTGGTGTCGTTGCTACCGTTGCGTTTCTAATCATTCATGGAAACAAAACGGTTTTTACCGGTGAAATACAGAATGTTTAAGGGGAAATATACTCAAAAATCTTAAATCAGACATCATACTCTAATTGGTTGAGTAACGACCCAATGATAACGTTTCAAGCAAAGGAGTTGCGTGTAAAAAATTATTATTATATTAGTCGGCCATTCATCAGTTTCATCCTGAAATCTACCCGTTATGTCAGAATTATACCGGTTTATAAGTGCATTACTTTTATTTTCAGCAGTGGTTTTCATTATCGGATTTATACTTTTTTCAACGGTCTTCAGTGATTATTTTCAACCTGTTTTTTATTTTCTCATAATCTATTTTATCATACTTTCTGCAGGAGGACGTTTCATATTGCTTAAGGGAAAAATTAATAAGCCTGCAAATTTCAATATGCGGTATTTTATGGTAAGATGGGGCAAAGTGCTTCTGCATATGACGTTTATAATAATCTACCTTTTTAATCACAGAGAAAATGTTCTTGCCTTTATCCTTACCTTTTTGGCTTATTATGTAGTATTCTCAGTTTTCGATATCTATACCCTGAATAATTATCTGAAAAAAAAGTAACCTAATCTGGTTTCCTGCCGTAAAAGATAATTACTTTTACAGCCACAGAGCTGATAATATTTCTAACAGGAAGGCAAAATGTTCAGGTTAATTTTAATTGCATTATTTGTATCGGTATTCACCGGACCACAGCTTAAAGCAGAAGATGAGTCTCCCCTGGAAGAAGTGAAATTCGATCCCGGAGCCTTTATTTTCGATCATATTGCCGATTCTCACGAATGGCATCTGTTCACTATTGACGGGAAGCATTATACGGTGCCTCTGCCAATAATTGTTTACACTCGTGATAACGGCCTTAACATTTTCATGTCATCCAGGTTTGAACACGGTCATGCTGTTTACAGGGGATTCAAATTGGAGACCAAGGGTCCTGAAAAGGGAAATATTGTTGTTGCAAGTTCAGATGGCTCAATCGATCCTGATGCCCCTAAGCCTCTTGATATGTCGATTACAAAAAATGTTGCAGGAATGTTTTTTGCAGCTTTTGTGATGCTGGCGATCTTTATCACCATCGGGAAAAGATACCGAAAAACTCCAATTTCAACACCTAAAGGCATACAAGGACTCCTCGAACCAATAGTGATCTTTGTTAAAGATGACATAGTTAAGCCTGCCATAGGTGAAAAGAAATATGAACGGTATCTTCCATATCTTCTTACTTTGTTTTTTTTCATATGGATTAACAATATGTTTGGATTGATACCCATTTTCCCGATGGGAGCTAATGTTACAGGTAATATTTCCGTAACTGCTGCTTTGGCGCTGACCTCCTTTCTGGCTATTAACCTGAGTGGCAACAAAATTTACTGGCAACATGTATTTAATACCCCCAATGTTCCCTTTTTATTGAAACTTCCTTTTCCGATTATGCCTATTATTGAGATCGTGGGACTTATAACAAAGCCTTTCACGCTTATGATCAGGTTATTTGCCAATATAACGGCAGGGCATATTATTACAATGGGATTTTTCAGCCTGATATTTATATTCGCAGAAGTTTCACCTGCATTTGGTTATGGAGGTTCGGTACTCTCAGTAGCTTTTGGAATTTTTATCACATTTCTCGAATTACTGGTCGCTTTGATCCAGGCTTATGTATTTACTCTGCTGACATCAATTTTTATTGGAGCAGCACTTGATGACGGACATTAAATTATACTATATTAATCAGAATTTCAGTTTATTAATTATTTATTAAAATTAAAAAATTATGCTCGTATTATCATTTATTTTACAAGTCACGTATGCAACGGCCATCTCAAATGTAGGAGCAGCTATTGGTGCCAGTATTAGTATTGTAGGAGCCAGCTATGGCATTAGCAAAATAGGTTCTACAGCGTTGGAAGCAATTGCCCGTCAGCCTGAGGCTGCAGGAGATATCCGTTCAAACCTTATCGTTGCGGCAGCACTTATTGAAGGGGTAGCCTTTTTTGCTATTGTCGTATGCCTTCTGGTGTTGTTTATGTAATTTATAAAACGGCTGGATTTATTTTTTCATCGGTTTTTGATAAATATTCATTCCACCGGAAGGGTGATGTGAAATTGAAGAAAACCACCTTTTGAAAACGGCCGCAAATCTGTCAGATAAATTTCGGCCTTTTACCGTTATCCTTCTGCATACATTTATGAACACTTTTAACAACTTAATGAAATGGATCTGATTACACCCGATTTCGGACTATTTTTCTGGATGATAGTTACTTTTATGCTGGTATTTATAATCCTGAAAAAATTTGCATGGAAACCAATTGTTCAGGCACTCAAGGACCGGGAGGGCTATATAAGTGAAGGAATAGAAAATGCCGAGGAAGCAAGGCTTGAGCTTGAAAATGTCAGGGTCAAATCAGATAAAATCATATCAGAAGCTATTGTTGAAAGAGATAAACTTATCAGGCAGGGACGGGAAATTAAGGAAAAGATAGTGACTGAAGCCCGGGATGAAGCGGGGACAGAAGCAAAAAAGATAGTAGCTGAGGCAAAAAAACATATCGAGGAAGAAAAAGTGGCAGCAATTAACCAGATAAAAGTTCAAATTGCATCCCTGTCTGTCGATATTGCCGAGAAAATTCTCAGGAAAAAACTGCAGGATGATGACAACCAGAAAGAACTGATGAGCAGTCTTCTGGATGAATTTAAACTGAATTAATAACACCATGCAGAATATATTATGAACCAGAGTCAGATCCCGGTCAGATATGCACGTGCACTTTTCCTTAGCGGAAAAGAGAAAAAGATACTGGACAAGATTTCAAATGATATATTAATCCTGGATTCCTTTTTTAAAAATAATCCATCCATTAACGCCTGGTTAAAAAGCCCGGTAATTAAAGCGGAGGATAAAAAAAATCTTTTCAGAAAAGAATTCGAAGACCGTATTTCCAAGATCACGCTGAAATTTATAAATCTGGTGATCAATAAAAAGAGGGAACAATATTTTACTGATATATTCAGAAATTTCCTTCAGTTCCATAAAACCGATGCGGGTATAAGAACCCTTGTTCTGACTACCGCTACCGGGATTGATCAGGTAATATCCCAAAAAGTGAGTCACAGATTTGACCAGCGGGATAAAACAAATCATGAGCTTGTCACCAGGATAAAGCCCTCTATTATCGGGGGGTTTATGCTACAAATTGATGATATTCTTTATGACGCATCCATTGCAACAGAATTGAAACGTTTGAAAAAGGAGTTGACCGGTCAGGTGAAACAGGAAGTTGTTATAAAAGCAGACCAAAAATAATTAAATAAATAAATACAGGGTATGAGCGATTTAAAACCAGGAGAGGTATCTGATATATTAAAACAACAGCTTGAAGATTTCAGTTTAAATATTGACCAGGAAGAGGTAGGTACGGTATTGCAGGTAGGTGATGGTATAGCAAGGCTTTACGGGCTGTCAAACGTAAAATCAAACGAACTCATTGAATTCGAGTCCGGAGTGCGAGGCATAGTTCTTAATCTTGAAGAAGATCATGTAGGGGCTGTATTACTCGGAGATTCGGAAACCATAATGGAAGGTGATATTGCCAGAAGAACCGGGCAAATTGCTTCCCTGGGTGTAGGTGAAGGACTGATCGGACGAGTTGTCAATACCCTGGGCGAGCCTATAGATGGTAAGGGACAAATAAAGGGTGATCTTTTCCAGTTGCCTTTTGAGCGTAAGGCACCCGGTGTAATTTACAGGCAGCCTGTGTCAGAGCCATTGCAGACAGGCATAAAGGCGATCGATTCAATGATACCTATTGGAAGGGGACAAAGAGAGCTTATAATAGGAGACAGGCAGACAGGGAAAACAGCTATTGCAATAGATACGATCATAAATCAGAAATCGTTTTACGAAAAGGGAGAACCGGTTTATTGTATATATGTGGCAACCGGTCAGAAGGGATCAACTATAGCCCAGATAGCAAGGATGCTCGAGGAAAAAGGCGCCATGAAATATACGGTAATCGTAGCTGCCACGGCTTCGGATCCTGCTGCACTTCAGTTTTATGCACCTTTTGCCGGAGCGGCAATTGGTGAATTTTTTCGTGATACAGGAAGATCTGCACTGATCATTTTTGACGATCTTTCAAAACAGGCAGTATCATACAGGGAAGTATCTCTGCTGCTGCGTCGTCCACCAGGCCGTGAGGCTTATCCCGGAGATGTTTTTTATCTCCATTCACGCCTGCTTGAAAGGGCTGCGAAAATAATAAAGTCCGATAAGATAGCAGCACAGATGAATGATCTTCCTGATGTGCTTAAACCAATGGTCAAGGGGGGTGGATCGCTGACTGCCCTGCCGATTATTGAGACACAGGCAGGAGATGTCTCAGCATACATACCAACCAATGTAATCTCGATAACCGACGGACAGATATTTCTGGACAGCAATCTATTTCATGCCGGTGTAAGGCCTGCCATCAATGTCGGTATATCGGTATCCAGGGTGGGGGGTAAAGCACAAATCAACTCAATGAAAAAAGTTGCCGGTACTTTAAAGCTGGATCAGGCACAATACAGGGAGCTGGAGGCTTTTTCAAAATTCGGCTCTGACCTCGATCCTTCCACTATGGCGGTACTGAATAAAGGATCCAGGAATGTCGAGATACTAAAGCAATCACAATATTCTCCTATGACTGTTGAGGAACAGATTGCAATCATTTTTTGCGGTACCAGGGGATTACTTAACCATATCCCAATCGAAAAAATAAAAGTATTTGAATCTGATTTCATTAATCAACTTAAAAGCACAAAAAAGGAATTGCTGGAGGATCTGAAAAATGGAGTGTGGAATGAAGATGTGATCAAGCAACTTGAAGAATCTGCAAAAGAAGTTGCCGGAAGATTCATTATTAAATCCCCCGTTAGTGATTTGGATTAGGAATTATTCTGGCCGTAGATGCGGTATTGATGCTTTATAAACGAATAAGGACTATTACAATATAAAAATGGCAAATCTTAAAGAAATACGGACAAGGATAGTTTCTGTATCTTCAACCAAGCAAATTACCAACGCCATGAAAATGGTGTCCGCTTCCAAACTCAGGAAAGCGCAGGATGCCATTATACAGATGAGACCATATGCTTACAAACTGCATGATATTCTCCACCATTGCCAGATGTGTATGCCAAACAAGGGAACACCCTATTATGCGCACCGTGAAGTAAAAAAAATACTTCTGGTGGTAATCGGATCAAACAGGGGACTATGCGGGGCATTTAACATCAATGTAGCCAAAAAGGCCATTAATGTAGCCACAAAAGATTACAAGGAGCTGTTTGAAAAGAATATGGTTGATATATATTGTATAGGGAAAAAAACCGAAACTTTTCTGAAAGCAAAAGGTTACCGAATAGAACAGACCAGACACGATCTGCTTGATGACCTCATCTTCGGAAACAGCATCCCCTTCATTCAGTCATTACTGGATAGTTTTACCGGCGGCAAATACGACAGGATAGAAATAATATACAACCAGTTTAAAAATGCGGCTGTACAGATCGTTACCCATGATACCTTCCTGCCTCTTATTGTGCCCGGTGAGTTCTGCACCCCCGAAGAGATGGATACTGCACTACACACCTACATTCTCGAGCCTTCCAAGGATTTTGTTGTGGAACGCCTGATGCCAAAGGTACTTAAAACAGAGTTTTATAAAGCACTTCTTGAATCGGCGGCTTCAGAATACGGAGCTCGCATGACCTCTATGCACAAGGCAAGCGATAATGCCGATCAGCTGATCAGGGAGCTCCGGATGCAGTATAACAAAGCCCGCCAGTCAAGCATTACCAATGAAATAATAGAAATTGTTGGTGGTGCCGAAGCATTACACAAATAAGGCTAGTCGAAGCGTTCGATAATACTTTCGGTCACATTCACAATATGATCGCCCATCCTCTCGCAATGTGAGATTATATCATTATAGATTATACCGGCATCGTACTTATATTCTTTTTCCTTTAGCTTCTTGATATGTTCTTTTTTCAGTTTATTCCTGTAACGGTTTATTTTGTATTCCATATCAATAGCAGAATCAACCTTTACATCGTGATAATCCTCGTCAAGATTTTCGATCATTATGTCCTGAGCCTTCTCAACATAATCAAACATCTTGTTGATATTATCCCTCATGGAAGTGGTAAATTCAATTTTCTTCTGTTTTTGCCGGTAAACAGCCCTTGCCACATTTTGACAGGAATCGCTGATGCTCTCTATATTGTCTATTAGCTTAAGCATGGTCTGGAGCCTTTGTGAGCCATGGGGACTAAGATCGCCGCCGGATACTTTTGTCAGGTATGTAGCAATTTCAACTTCTATCCGGTCGCTTATCTCCTCGTATTTTTCAACTTTTGCAAAGAAAAATTCAATGTCATCTTCCTTTTTGGCATTAAACAGCGACCTTGCATAATCAATCATCTTTTTGGTGCGCCTTGCATAAAGGGATATTTCCTTCTTGGCCTGGAACAGTGCCAGTTCGGCAGTGGAAAGTATCCCGGTGTTAATATACTTAAGTCTGAACTCTTCTTCATCCTCTTCGCTGAGGGGGACCAGCCGGGTTACCAGTCTCGCGATAAAAGGCGCAAATCCCAGCAAAAATGCGGCATTCAACACGTTAAAAACCGTATGAAAAACCGAAAGAGCTACCGGGATACCTTCAGCATTTTCAAAAGGGGAAAGCAGTCCGGCGCTGACCAGGGTATTATCAATCTGCCGGAGGAAAAAACTAAAAATAAGTAATACCCAGAAAACTCCCGCCAAATTGAATATAAGGTGGGCACGTGCAGTCCTTTTTGCCGATACGTTGGTAATAGATGCTGCTAAATTTGTAGTAATGGTAGTGCCGATATTTTCACCCAGTACCATAGCTGCAGCCATATCAAACGAGATCCATCCGTTATTTGTCATAACAAGGGTAAGCGCCATGGTGGCGCTTGATGATTGTATAACAAATGTAAGAAGTGTCCCTATGCTCAGGAATATTAAAATCGACCATATTCCCAGCTCAGTATAGGAGGCCAGAAAAGAGAGAATCTCAGGATGCTGGTCGATGTCAGGCAGCGATTCTTTTAAAAAATCAAGTCCGAGAAATACCATTGCAAACCCTATAATAAGCTCTGCGATCGATTTTCTTTTCTTGTACCTGGAAAAAAGAAAAGGGAAGCTAAGCCCGATAAGGGGCAACGATATGTAACTGATGCTGAATTTAAATCCCAGCAGGGAGATCAGCCAGGCAGTTACTGTTGTTCCGATGTTTGCTCCCATTACTACCCCTATGGCCTGAATAAGATTAATCAGTCCGGCATTTACAAAACTGACCAGCATGACGGTGGTTGCGGTAGAAGATTGCACCAGGGCAGTTATCATAAACCCTGTAAATATTCCCTTTAAGCGGCTGGAGGTCATTTCCGCCAGAATCATACGCAATTTATGTCCGGCGACCTTTTGCAGGGCTTCACTCATGGATTTCATCCCGTAAAGGAAAAACCCTAGAGAACCCAACAAGGCAAGAAAATCAATGAAGGTATATTGCATTTTACTTAAAAGTTGCAGCCCAAAATTAAAAGAATAATAGATAATATAAAAAGAATCATTTGGATTGTTCAGTGTCCATCTTATATACATCTGTATTTATGGAGGTTAATATTAGTTAAATAAGTAAAAAAGATCTTGGAAATAATATGACACAATAGTATTTTTGCAGCAATTTTCATATGTCCGGGATACAAGATGCAAAAGAGCGAACCGCAATAAAAGCTGGCCGAAAGCAAGGTGCCATCATTAAGGGTATAAGTTTGCAAATTTGAGTGGCAAATCGCAATACCCGGCCGAAAGCAAGGTGCAATCATCAACGGAATAAGTTTATAACAACAAGCGGCTGTACATAATTGTAAAACTAAAATCCCTGCAACAGATCAGTGATATCTGAGCCGGGAAAAGTGAAATATCTTTATCCGGAAGCCGGTAATAAAAGAGGACTTAATTAAATGTTTACATTTCTAGCTGGTATTATTCTTCGCAACAGGATTTTATTTATTGCCATGTTGGTTATCGCTACCGCTTTCATGGGTTACAAGGCCGGAGAAGTTAAAATGTCATATGAGTACCCTCCTCTGCTTCCGGAAACGGATTCAACCCTGATAGAATTTAACCGTTATAAAGAGACTTTCGGAGAAGATGGAAATATTGTGATTGTTGGTATTGTGAATCACGATTTTTTTGATCAGGAGCCCCTGAGCGACTGGCTGATAATGATGGATGACCTCCAAAAGATCAAAGGGGTTAAAACGGCAGTTTCTGTAACCAATGCTTACAATCTTGTAAAGGATAACCAACAAAGGAATTTCGGAGTAGAACCCATGACTCTGGAGGCCCCTGTCACACAGGAAAAAGCAGATAGTCTGGGAAAGGTTATCTCCACCCTTCCGTTTTATAAAGGCCTTCTTTACGATGACAAATCCGGCACCTACCTTATCCTGGTTACCCTGGAAAGGGAAATACTGGTTTCCAGGGCCAGGAACAAGCTGGTAGATAAAATTGAAGATGTAACCAGTGAATACTCAGCCGGACATGATCTGGATATCCATTACAGCGGAATGCCATACATCCGTATCAAAACCGCCGAAAAGATCGAGGGTGAACTATACATGTTCATCTTACTTGCACTTGTTATAACCGGATTGATTTTGTATCTTTTTTTCCGTTCAGCAAGGGTTGTGGTTTTTTCTCTCCTTGTGGTTACAACCGGAGTGATCTGGTCGCTGGGTTCGATAGCCCTGCTGGGCTATGAGATTACCCTTCTTACTGCCATGATACCACCACTTCTAATCGTGATAGGAATTCCCAATTCAGTATTTCTTTTAAACAAATATCATAATGAGTTTCGTAATCATGGTAACAAGATCAAAGCTCTGCAGCGTGTCATTCAGAAAATAGGAGCTGCGACTTTCCTTACCAACCTTACAACGGCAGCAGGCTTCGCAACCTTTATACTTACAAGTACACGGATTTTACAGGAATTCGGAGTGGTTGCTTCCATAAATATCATGGGGATCTTTATCCTTTCGATTCTGCTGATTCCCATTATTTTCAGCTTCCTTCCAGATCCGCGGGAAAGGCATGTAAAACATCTTGAAACCAATGCCATAACCAATATTGTCAGCTTTTTTGAATATCTGGCTGCAAACCACCGGATGAAAACTTATCCGGTTGCAATAATTCTTGTTGTTCTCGCCATAGTGGGAATAACGAAAATAAAGAGCACCGGCTATGTGGTGGATGATCTTCCGAAAAACGATCCGGTATATACAGATCTTCTTTATTTTGAAGAACATTTCAGGGGACTCATACCACTGGAAATTATCATTGATACCAAGCGTCCAAGGGCAGCCTATACCCAGTCAACACTTCAGAAAATTGATGAACTGCAGACTAAACTTGAAAAATATCCTGAACTATCCAAACCCCTTTCCATAGCCGAAGCCTTTAAATTTGCCAGGCAATCATTCTTCAACGGAGCACCCCACCATTACAGGTTGCCGGGAAATACCGAAAGAAGCTTTATTATGGCATACATGGGCGATCTGGCGGGTGATAATGATATATCTTCTTCATTCGTTGACTCAGAGAATCAGATCACAAGGATAAGCTATAAAATGTCCGACATAGGGACAGAAAAAACCGGTGTTCTTGCGAACCAGATCAGACAGGATATTGACAGCATATTCCCGGCTGACAGGTATGATGTTACAGTTACCGGGGCCGGCATATTATCTTTCCAGGGGAACAAGTACCTTGTCAGAAGCCTTCTTACAAGTCTGGCTATAGCTATTTTCGTTATTTCCGGATTTATGGCATGGATGTTTTCCTCTGCAAGAATGATGATTATTTCACTTATTCCGAACCTTGTGCCATTGCTGATAACGGCCTCCTTCATGGGCTATTTCGGAATTCCGGTCAAGCCCTCTACAGTATTGGTATTTAGCATAGCTTTTGGTATATCGGTGGATAACACTATTCATTTCCTTGCCAAATACAGGCAGGAACTGAAAGTAAACGGTCTTGATATAAGGAGATCGGTAAGTATTGCCATCAGGGAAGCGGGAGTAAGCATGCTTTATACGGCAATAGTTCTATTTTTCGGTTTCGGCATTTTTTCACTTTCCGGTTTTGGAGGCACTGTAGCTCTGGGTATTCTGATATCATTCACACTTTTAATTGCTGTTACATCAAATTTAATTTTATTACCTTCGATGTTGCTAAGCCTTGAAAGAATTATAATAAAAAAGAATTTTGAGGAGCCCCTTATGCATATATATGATGAGAACGGGGACTCAGAGCTGGAAGGAGAGGAAGAACCGCCAGTGAAACAAAAACACAGCTATGCAAAAGATTGGAGAACTTCGCAGGATCATCGACCGGGAAATTGAAAAGATGAATTTTGCAGGCAGGCATCCAAATGAACTGTACCTGCCAGTTGATTATGTTATGTCAAACGGAGGTAAAAGGCTCAGACCGGTACTTTCACTAATGTCATGTGAGATTTTCTCCGAAGACCTGACCCCTGCCATACAACCGGCTGCTGCGATCGAACTATTTCACAATTTCACCTTGCTCCATGACGATATAATGGACAACGCCGATCTGAGGAGGAACAAACCAACCGTTCATAAAAAATGGGATGAAAATACAGCCATTCTCTCCGGCGATGCCATGGTGGTTCTTTCATTTGAGCTTATCTCATCGGCTCACACTGATATACTGCCAGGCCTTCTTAAGGTTTTTAACAGAACAGCTCTTGAAGTCTGCGAGGGACAGCAGATTGACATGAATTTCGAGACTATTGATGAAGTAAATGAGGAAATGTATCTTGAGATGATAAGGCTGAAAACTTCGGTGCTTATTGCGGCAGCCATGCAAATTGGAGCTTTGGCAGGAGGAGCAAATGAGCAGGATGCATCCCTGATTTATGAATCAGGATTAAATCTGGGACTGGCCTTTCAAATTCAGGACGACCTTTTGGATCTTTATGGAGAGCAGGATAAATTTGGGAAAAAACCGGGTGGTGACATACTGATGAATAAAAAAACATTTCTTCTGATCAAAGCTATGGAACTGGCAACAGATAAGACCGGCCGGGAACTCAAAGATATTCTTGAAAATGAAGAAGATCCCGTTAACAAGGTAACTGAGGTAAAGAGAATATTTGATGAACTTGACATCCTGGAAGTGACCCGCAGGAAAGTCGAAGACTATTTCAACAGATCACTCCAAAAGCTTATGGAAACTAGTCCCCCGACTCCCAGGAAACAACAGGTTTCAGATTTCATAAAATCAGTTATGGAAAGAAAATCCTGAAAAACCCGAAAGGATCATTTTTTCCGAAGTTCTGTTTTGTAACTGAAACATAAAAGAGGCCCTGCTCGTATAGATAAATCTGTACAGCGATATTATTTCTGTTAACAGATATATATTAATAAAAAAAAAACTTTAAGTTCGCCCTCCCCTACCAGGGAACTTTTTTCATTTGCAAAAATTAATTTATCATGCCAGAGAACTCAGGAGAGATTATACAGGTTATTGGCCCTGTGGTCGATATAAGCTTCGGATCAAAGGGGACCAAACTTCCTAATATTCATGATGCACTTGAAATCAAGCAGGATGATGGTCAGGTCCTTATAGTGGAATGTCAGCAGCATATCGGCGAAAATACTGTCAGGGCAATTGCAATGGACTCAACTGACGGGTTAAGACGCGGAATAAAGGTTAAGAACCTTGGAAGGCCAATCAGCATGCCTGTTGGAGATCAGATAAGAGGAAGATTACTGAATGTTATAGGAACTCCTATTGACGGGATGCAGGAAGTGGACCATAAGAACGGATATCCGGTACATAAAAAGCCACCTGCATTCGACCAGTTATCAACTGAAACAGAGGTGCTTTTTACAGGAATAAAGGTTATTGACCTGCTTGAACCTTATTCTAAAGGTGGGAAAATAGGTCTTTTCGGGGGAGCAGGCGTCGGGAAGACAGTGATCATCATGGAGCTGATCAACAACATAGCTAAAAAATATGCCGGATTATCAGTTTTTGCAGGTGTCGGTGAACGTACAAGAGAAGGTAATGACCTGCTTCGGGAAATGATCGAAACCGGTGTGATTCGTTACGGAGACGAATTTATAAAAAGCATGGAAGAGGGTAGCTGGGATCTCTCCAAGGTTGATCAGAAAGAACTTGCCAAATCCCAGGCAACACTGGTATTCGGACAGATGAATGAACCACCGGGAGCAAGATCTACTGTTGCCCTTTCCGGATTATCTGTTGCCGAATCATTTCGCGACGGAGACGAATCCAGCGGAGGCAGGGATATTCTTTTCTTTGTAGATAATATCTTTCGCTTTACACAGGCGGGGTCTGAAGTTTCGGCACTGCTCGGACGTATGCCTTCTGCAGTAGGATACCAGCCAACACTGGCCACAGAAATGGGTATGTTGCAGGAAAGAATAACATCGACCAAAAGAGGATCGATAACTTCTGTGCAGGCAATATATGTGCCTGCCGATGACCTTACCGACCCGGCTCCGGCCACAACTTTTGCACATCTTGATGCAACTACGGTTTTAAGCAGGAAAATTTCTGAGCTGGGAATTTATCCTGCCGTGGACCCTCTGGATTCAACATCCCGCATTCTTACTCCGGAAATTGTCGGAGAAGAGCATTACAGAACGGCGCAGAGAGTGAAAGAACTTTTACAACGATACAAAGAACTGCAGGATATAATTGCAATCCTGGGGATGGATGAACTTTCTGAGGAGGATAAGCTTATTGTTCACAGGGCAAGGAGGTTACAACGGTTCCTCTCACAGCCGTTCCATGTTGCCGAGCAGTTCACAGGACTTTCCGGAGTCATGGTTTCCATCGAGGATAATATCAAGGGCTTCAACATGATCATGGAAGGAAGGGTTGATGAATACCCGGAGGCAGCATTCAATATGGTAGGTACTATTGAGGATGCAATAGAAAAAGGGAACCGGCTGCTCGCCGAATCAAAATAATTAATCAACAGGACTATGCATCTTGAGATCCTTACACCTGATAAAACTGTTTTTTCCGGAAAAATAAAATCGGTTACAGTACCAGGCACGAAAAGTCCCTTTACTATTCTGACAAAACATGCACCTGTTATCTCTACGCTGGAGAAAGGAGAGCTAAGCCTGGAAACCGCCCAGGGGCAGGATATATTATACAATATAGGTCAGGGGGTAATTGAGGTTAAGGACAACAAGATCGTTGTGCTGGTAGAAATAATAAGACCTGCTGAATCGTGAGGAAAGCAAGTGTAATAGGTTTCTTGCTCATATTCTCGGTTTTAGCTCCGGTCCTTGCACAGGAAAAAGTAGATTTTCCTGCTGAAGACGGACTAACGGTGGCGGCCGATGAATATTTTGTTCATGACAGCCTGTCCTGGATTTTGATGTTCCACCAGGCGGGATCGAGCCGGGGGGAATTCAGGGAGATAGCTCCAAAGTTGACTAAGCTTGGATATAACGGACTGGCAGTTGACCTTCGACATGGGAAAGAGATTAATTTCGTTCCCAACCTGACAAATATGACTGCCCGCGATAAGGATTATCCTCATTCCATGAAAGATGCCAGTAAAGATATCATGGGTGCCATTAACTGGATTGCAGCCCGCACCAATTCGGAAATCATTCTTTTCGGAAGTTCTTTTTCAGCTTCACTGGTAATGATACTTGCCAGGGATAATCCGGAGATCTCCGCCGTAATAGCTTTTAGTCCCGGAGAATTTTTCGGCCATTCCGGACTGGTCCAAAATGCAGTACGCAATCTTGACATTCCCGTTTTCCTGGCATCAACTAAAAGAGAATATCCCTATGTTACCGAACTTAGTTCGGAAATACCTGGTAAAAATAAGGTTATCTTTACTCCTTCGGAATGCCAGGGTGTACATGGAGCAAAGGCCCTTTGGGAATCTGAAGAAGGCAGTCAGGAATACTGGCTGGGTTTGATGATGTTCATTAACCGGTTAAAAACTGTTCAGGATTAACAGGCAGTCTAATCATCACTGAAAGCTATATTTCTGTAGAACAGGACAGTATCAAATCTATTTGCAGGATACCAGGATCAACTGGCAGTTTATCTTATAAAAGTATTAACCTGTGACCGTATGAAAACAGCATCGGATAAAAATCTTACCATTAATAAGCCGGTTAAGTTCCTTATTATCAGGTTAAGTTCGATAGGAGATATTGTGCTTACCACTCCGGCAATAAGATGCCTCAAGCAACAAATGGAATCTGCAGAAGTGCATTTCCTTACCAAACCGGCGTTTGTACCGGTATTGATTGCCAATCCCTATATTGACCGTATTCATGAGATGGGGGATTTAAAATCGACTCTGCGATCTTTGAAAAATGAGGATTTTCATTATATTATCGATCTGCATCATAACCTGCGCACCGCACTTATTAAAGCCAGGCTGCCTGTTATTCCTTTTTCATTCCATAAACTGAATATTGAAAAATGGTTTTTGGTTAACTTAGGCATTAACCGCTTGCCGGATGTACATATCGTGGACCGTTACCTGGAAACACTGAGGCTGTTTGATGTAAAGAATGACGATCTGGGCCTTGATTATTTTATTCCACCGGAGAATGAGCTTGATATATCGCTTCTGCCCGACACTTTCCACAAAGGTTATATCCTGTTTGCCATCGGAGCTAACCATGCTACAAAGCGGCTTCCTGCTGAAAAGATCATAGCAATATGCCAGGAAATGAATCTACCCGTTATCCTTGCAGGAGGCAAAGAAGATGCAGATACTGCAGAAATAATTTCAGATGAATGCGGGAAGATGGTTTGGAATGCTTGTGGCAAATATAATATCAATCAGTCCGCCTCATTAGTCAGACAAGCAGATCTGGTGATAACTCATGATACGGGACTAATGCATATCGCAGCAGCATTTAAGAAAAGGATCATTTCTGTTTGGGGCAATACCATCCCGGAGTTTGGTATGTCACCATATATGCCTCATCCTGATTCGGCCATGTTCGAGGTGGACGGGTTGAAATGCAGGCCCTGCTCCAAGCTTGGTTACAAAAGATGTCCCAAAAAACATTTCAGGTGCATGAATGATCAGAAAACCTCAGATATAGCCGGTTATGCCGCAAGGCTGCAAAACCAGTCCACAACCGGATTCACAAAGAACCAGTCATGACAGAGCGGGAAAGATCAATAATCAATGCCCAGTGAGAACAGGGGAATAAATTCATTCCTGTAAGGAAGATGCGCAACCCCTGCGCGCATATTAATTGGAAACAGCATTCGCAGCACGTGAAAATTTGCGGTTATTCCACCACCCCAGGAAAACAGCCTCTCTTCATTCAGTTTAAGTCCCCCGGCCTCATTATCGGCAACATGTATCCGGTTTGAGCCAAAATCGGCAAACAAATCACCATGGAGCCTTTTTAGATATAATATTCCGTCAACAGCCAGATCAGGATAGAGAAAGGGAAAAGAGTAACCGCTTTTCAGTACTTGCAGCTGTTCGCTGGCTTCCTGGGGATATCCGCGCGGAAAGTCAACCAGTCCGGAGTAATAGTACTTAACCGGATCCTGCCTCTGAATGGCAGCATCAAGCTTCAGACTGTGATGAGAAAACAATCCGGGAAAATAGAGGGTAAGCTCTGCAGCATTAATTACACCAAGATTTTCAGATTCAAAAGGCGCACTGCGCCGCTGCCACCTGAAAACCTGTCCCCATCGCGGCGCCAGATCCCTCAGGCTCATCCTGGCATAACGGTATGCCCGGAACCTTGAAGAGATAGTCGTCATTCCCCGTTTATATTCATTTTCACGATCATAATGGTAGAGTGAATTATTATAGCTGACATGTAAACGTGGCTCGGCTCCTGCTATAAAACGCCCCGAAGATAGATCCAGTGGGATATAGACCGCTCCCCTCATATTCAGGTGATTATTCCCGGGAGTGTGTTGTGGACCGATACTGTCTCGGCCCATGAACGCCACAGGTTCGTCACCATAATCGAATCCGGCTTCAATAACGGGGTACAAACCCTTATATACAAAGTCCCCATGAGCCACATGACGTCCATTTTTGTATGAATAACCAAGAAAGGTATTTGCAGTATTAAGCAGGTTCTGTGAAATCAGTGACAGTCCGGGATAAACTGAAAGTTGCTCAATGCTTAACTGGCTGTAATCAAAATAGAAAGGGGCCCAGCTATGAAACCGGAAAAGGTTCAGGCCTTTACGGTAGGGTTTTGAGTTCAGGGCAAGAGTGTCCTGATCTTTATTCACAATAATTCCCTTTTCCTGGGAAACCAGCGTTTTTAGAAGTTCTTCCCTGGTAAAAGAATCGCCATCGAAAACATTTAATTTCCCGGGGTCAAATTGTGAAACGGCAAGATCAAACCCTTCTTCAGAATAATCCGACCAGGCCAGCATGTTTCCCCGGGGAGAAAGTCCACCGTTAAATGCTCCGAATGCAGATGAAGTAAGCTGATATAAAGACCCATCCTGCCTGTCTGTGGCAAAAATATTATCTATACCCTGCATGTCGGCATTAAAACACACAAGTTGTCCACAAGGAAAAACTCCTGATATGTTCACATGCGAAGGGGAGGTAATTTCGTTCCATTCACCCGTGTTAACATCGAGAGAAAGTATGGAATTTCCCTCTTTGCAAACAGCAGTAACCAGTATCTCGCTGCCATCGGGAGAAAAGTTTGGCTGAATCAGGTCTTTCCCTTCAAACGACGGAAATTTAGCTGCCACCTCACCGGTAACAGAATTCAGCAATACTATGAAACTACGGTTTGCAGGATCGACTTCTACAACAGCCATAAATAGTCCGCGCGGTTCAAACACCGGTGAAAAATACCGGCTTTTGGAACTGACAGTCCGCAATTCACCGGATTTTATATCAATAACCCTGATAACAGAATACTGACTGAGACCCCAGCGAACATCAGGCCTGAATTCCGACCATGCAATACGGCTGCCTGAAACTGTTAAAGTAGGAGAAGACAGGGGTCCCGGATAAAAAAGATTATCCTCCTCACCATTAAGATCCATTATCACTATCTCATCCACCTGCGCGATGCCTGTTTTCAAGGCAATAATTGCAGTATCACCGGACCAAACAGGATATCTGTAGCTATGATACAGTCTTTCCTCACGCCGGTTAATTATTTTATGGCTGCCGGTGGTATGCCGGTCATATAAAGTACCCCATTCACCGGCTATACGGGCAAAAACTTCCTGGTGCAGCATATCGATGCTTTTTCCGGTATCTTTTTTTAAAGACCTGGTAAAAGGCGATATATAATAGGGACGGCGGGCCACGAAATTGAGAGCGTTTTCCCAGACCGAAGCGCCATATTCCTCCCTCAGTGAAGAAACTATCTGGTATCCATACTTGTAATGATCGGGAACATAATCTTTAAATGAACCGTGAAGGAACTTGTCATAACCGTACAATTCTTTCCCGCCTGAAAGAAGCGCCCTGAGCGGCATATTAAATGAAGAAGCCCTACCTCTTCCAGACAAGGTGAGAACTGTCTCAGAAACTACAGCATCACCTTCAAGGAACCACAATGGCAGACGTCCCGCAGTAGCACCAATAGCCTGTTCACCCAGAATCCATGAAAAGATGCCTGTTATCCCCTGGTCCAGTTTATCAATCTGCACTACGTGACGTTGTTCGTGGACTGTAAGACGGGTTAGCCAATGGCCCCCCATACCGGACTGTGGTGCAGTGGTATATAATTCCATTCTCTTTGGTGCCCATACCACCAAACCGTTAGCCCTTGAATTGTGGTTATGAACAATGACGGGGACCAGTGCAGGCTGATGATCGAGGCTGTAGCCTGTTAACTGCCACGCATCTTCCAGTATGCCGCCAAGTTCAAGTCCCCTCCCTTCAAATGTCTCCGGATAAATAAGTTTGAAATTACCTGTATTAAGCTGTCGCCATTTTAGGGATGCAGGAGATTGGCCCGTGATATAAAACTGACCGGAAAGATTAGAAGGAGCAATAAACAAAATGATCATTAACAGACCATACCTGAATTTTTTCCCTGAAAACAAAAATTTAAACACAAGCCCAGTATTGTAAGTTCACCGTTGTGGATTAATAAATATCTATCTGCACAAGAATACCGGGTGAACAATGGTCACCCCCCGGCTTTTTTTGCCTTGTAACCGGCACTATTTAATATCTCAATAACTTTATCACGGAAATCACCCTGAATGATAATTTCACCATCCTTGGCCGATCCACCGGTCCCCAATCTACTCTTAAGCATTTTACCGAGTTCTGCCAGATCATTATCATTGCCGGTGAAGCCGGTGACCAGGGTAACTACCTTGCCCTTTCTTTTCTTCCTGTCCAGCCATACTTTAAGATTTTGCTGCTGAGGAGGTGGTGTTAGCTGCTCTTCGTGATCATCAGCCTGAAAATTAAAATCAGGATCTGTTGAATAGACCATTCCGCCCTTTTTGCCTTTTCCTTTTTTGGCCATAAATGAAAATAGATGCATGATCAATAATTACACTTTAGCAAAAATAACCAAAACAACCCGGATTTCTAAGAATTAATAACTGTGAAATGGGAGATATTGGCAGGGATAAAAAAGGATCCTTACAAACCAGACATGTCAGAATACTGACAGCATATTGCCGGCTGGCATATATGATGCTGCAGCTTAGCATCAAGTACCATGAAAATAATCCTGTAAAAATTTGGATATATTAAATATAAATAATAATATTGTGATATCATTTTAATATCACTATAATATTAATAGCTATGGAAAAAGAAAAATTGATGTCTCCCTATCTGGGATATGCCGGATTGTTTTTTGCAATTGTATTTTTTTTAGGTCCAATTTTAATGGCCATATACATCAATCCTTGGTGGTTACTGCTGCTCATCGCTGATCCTCTCTGCTGGATGGGACTTATGATTGTTAATCCTAATGAATCTGCCGTACTTGTGCTATTTGGCAAATATTCAGGCACCATTAAACGTAATGGATTTTATTGGATAAACCCGTTTTATTTAAGAAAAAAGATTTCTCTGCGGGCAAGAAACCTGAATAGTGAACCGATCAAAGTAAACGATAAACAAGGCAATCCGGTAATTATTGGCATTGTATTAGTGTGGAAAGTTGAAAATACTTTCAAGGCAGCATTTGAAGTGGATGACTACTTAAGATTTGTGGATATTCAAAGTGAGGCGGCAATAAGAAAGCTTGCAGGCGTATATCCTTATGATGATTTTGATGATGAAGAGGCAGACTTATGCCTGAGATCGGGTGGAGAAGAGGTTAACTCTGAACTTGAAAAAGAATTGAAGGAAAGATTGCATATTGCAGGCATTCATGTTATGGAAGCAAGAATAGCATATCTTGCCTACGCCTCGGAAATTGCAGGAGCCATGTTGCGCAGGCAACAAGCGGCTGCAGTTGTTGCTGCGAGACAGAAGATAGTTGAAGGCGCTGTTAGCCTGGTAGATATGGCACTGGCAAAACTTTCTGAAAAGGAAATTGTTGATCTGGATGAAGAAAAGAAGGCAACAATGGTAAGCAACCTGATGGTGGTATTATGTTCGGATAAGGATGTGAGTCCGGTAATCAACACAGGATCATTGTACCAATAAACGCCCTAAAATAACCTGAAATCAGCAAAGAAACTCCCTGACACTAAATTACCGCATACTTGAGATAACAAACTGCATGTTGTATGTCGATAAAAAGAAAGCAAACTACCTTTAAAATATTTTATGCCGAAAAAGAAGCCTTTTGTATTGAGATTGAGACCGGAGATGATGGATGCACTTGAAAAATGGTCAGCTGATGAATTCAGGAGTGTTAACGGCCAGATAGAATGGATATTGAATCGCGCCCTCAGAGAAGCAGGAAGAATGGAAAACACGAACAAAGAAAACCCGGATAAACCTAAAAACAATAACTAGATGCAACCGGAATACAAAGAAAAGATAATAATGCATTTCTTATGGCCTGACAGGCGCCGCGCTTCAAATATTACAATTGTCAGGTATCTGTTATTCTATGCATGTATGTTTCAGCTTGCAGAAAAAAGTATTGTCTCGGTGAAAGACGGGAAACTTTGGTGCAGGGCGGAGGAAACAGGGGATCCTGTGTTAGATGATATCATTCTGATGCTGGTTCCTCTGTCAGGAAAAAAACTTATTAGACTGCAAGTGCTTGTTCCCCTGAAAGCACCAGCCATCTATAAGAAACAGATGGCCCTTATGACAGAACACAATTACCTGGAAAAAGAGGATATTCGATTTCTTTTATGGAAAACAGGTAATAGATACAGGGTCAGAAATTACGATATTCTCAAACCCGGAATTACAAAACTTGAAAGAATACTGGTGTACGGGAGGAAATGGGACAGATCAACAATGCTTATGACACTACTTTTGGGAGAAGGCAATCTGTTCCGGAGCATCTTCAGGCCAAAAGATTTCAGGAATAAGGCAGAAGTAAGATACAGAGTACTTCTTGGATCCCGGTTGCTAAGGGAAGACCATACAATATATCAATTGAGGAAGACACTGAAAAAATCACTTAATACTCAGAAGGTGGTTAATACCATTTCAAAAACATAAAATCAGTCACTTAATCTTTGAAACCAGCGTAATCCCTCGCGGTATTCTGCTAACGGAGCTTTGCCTTAAAGGCACAGGTGATTTAAAATTATTTTATTGAACCTGAATAATCTGGATATTATCATCAGCTTCCGGGATAAAAACCTGACCAGCTAAAAAAAGAAAAATTAACCTTAACCATTTACCCTAATGCGCATCCAGCCAGTTTGATCCGGTTCCGGCATCCACAGTTAGGGGGACTGATAATGATACCACAGATTGCATTGCATCTACCACAAATTCCCTCAGTTCATCAAGTTCGGGTTTATAAACATCGAATACCAGTTCATCATGTACCTGAAGGATCATGGCGGTTTTCATATTTCTCTTTACCAGCTCTTCATGGATCCTGATCATGGCCATTTTAATAATGTCGGCTGCCGATCCCTGTATAGGTGCATTGATGGCATTCCTTTCGGCATTGCCGCGCACAACCGCATTACGGGAATTTATATCGGGAAGATACCGTTTACGTCCTTTTATAGTGACCACAAAACCGCGGTCCCTGGCCTCGGCAATACATTTATCCATATATTCTTTAACACGCGGATAAGACCTGAAATAACCATCAATGAGTTGCTTTGCCTCTTCACGGGGTATATTAAGCCTCTGGGACAATCCGAACGCCGAAATGCCATATATTATGCCAAAATTGGCCGTCTTTGCCTTTGAACGCATCTCCCGGGTAACTTCGCTGTTTTCGATGGAGAAGATCCTGGCGGCAGTTGCGGCATGAATATCCTCATTGTTAATGAATGCTTCAATCATGGCCTGGTCACCGCTCATATGTGCCATAAGCCTGAGTTCTATCTGGGAATAATCTGCTGCCATCAATACATGTTCTTCATTACGGGAAGTAAATGCCTTTCTGATGAGGCGACCCCGCTCTTCCCGTATTGGTATATTCTGTAAATTTGGATTCGTGGAGCTCAAACGTCCGGTAGAAGTAACGGCCTGGTTAAAAGAAGTGTGAATCCGGCCTGTACGGTCATTAATAAGTCTGGGCAGTGCATCAACATAGGTTGATAGAAGCTTTTTTAATCCACGGTGTTCAAGTATCTTAGGTATGACCGGGTGCTTCCCTCTCAGTTTATCAAGCACCTCTTCATTCGTTGAAAATTGCCTGGTCTTTGTAAGCTTTGCATTGTCAACTATTTTCATTTTCCGGAACAAAATATCACCCAGTTGTTTGGGAGAAGAGAGATTGAATTCCGTTCCGGCAAGTTCATAAACCTCTTTTTCGATCTGCTCAAGTTCACCAGTAAGTTCGCCGGAGATAACTTTAAGAGAATTGGTATCCAGGGCAACTCCTGCCTTCTCCATGCCGGCCAATACTTTAACCAGGGGCATCTCAATCCCTGAAGCGAGCAGGCTAAACCCCTTCTCATTTAATTCCTTCTCAAGTATATACTTCAGCTGCCAGGTAAGATCGGCATCTTCGCAGGCATATTCCTTTATTGTCTCAAGCTCTACCGAGCGCATGTTCCGCTGGTTCTTTCCCTTTTTTCCTATGAGCTCTTCTATAGAAACCGGGGAATAACCAAGATATGTTTCGGAAAGAAAAGTTAAATTGTGCCTCATTTCAGGCTGTAAAAGATAATGCGCCAGCATAGTATCAAATAATTCTCCCCTGACATCTATACCATATCCTGCCATGACCAGGATATCAAATTTGATGTTTTGACCAATTTTCCGGATATTTTCATCTTCAAGCACTTTTCTGAACTGGTCCACTACAAGGCTGGCCTCGCTGCTGCTTTCCGGCACAGGGACATACCAGGCTTCGTGCGACTTAAAGCAGAAAGCAATACCAACAAGACGTGTGTTATGAGGATCAAGACTGTCGGTTTCAGTGTCAAAGCAAAACTCCTTCTGGCGGGAAAGATTTTCAATGAGTTTTTCCCTGCCTTTAAAATCACTGGCGATATGATATTTATGATCGCTGGTATTTAGAGTCTGCATTCCGGCGTTAACCTGTTTCCCGGGTGTCTCAGCATCATCACCAAACAGTGATCCCTGTACTGCTGTTCCTCCGGATTTTCTGTCTGCTCCTGCAAGGAGCCTGGAGGCAGTGGTACGGAATTCCAGCTCATCTAACAGCCTTTCCATCTTTCCATGATCATGCTCCTTAACAAGCAATGCAGATTCATCAAATTCGACAGGGGCATCGAGTTTTATTGTAACCAGTTTTTTTGAAAGCTCAAGTACACCGGCAGATTTTTCGAGATTCTCTTTAAGCTTTCCTTTGAATTCATGCAAAGAGGAAAGTACATTTTCAACCGAACCGTAACGGGAGATGATCTTTTTTGCCGTTACCTCTCCAACACCGGGTACCCCGGGGATATTATCAGATACATCGCCCATGATCGCAAGTATATCAATAACCTGGTGCGGCTCTGTGATACTGTAATGGCTTTTCACTTTTTCGGTGTCCCATACTTCGGCATCATTACCCGATCGTCTTGGCTTGTAAAGGAATATATTATCAGACACCAGCTGACAAAAATCCTTGTCAGGCGTCATCATATATGTCTGAAATGATCTTTGCCCGGCCCTTTTGGCAAGAGTGCCAATTACATCATCAGCCTCATAACCGGGTAATTCAAGTACCGTGATGTTATAGGCCGATAAAAGTTCCTTTATCCAGGGAACGGATTTAAGTATGTCTTCCGGAGTCTTTTCCCTCTGGGCTTTATAAGGCTCAAACATTTCATGCCTGAAGGTGGGTGTCGGGGGATCAAACACAACAGCGATATGAGTGGGACTTTCCTTTTTGAGTACTTCATCAAGAGTATTAACAAATCCGAATATTGCAGAGGTATTCAAACCTTTTGAACTGTACCGGGGATTTTTAATGAACGCATAAAAGGAACGGTATATCAATGCATATGCATCCAGCAGGAATAGTTTCTTTTCTGATGTCATGGTTTAGTTTTTAAATATTATCAGCGGCAATCCATTCTGCCCAGGAAGTGGCAGTTTCCTGAAGACGAAGAGAATGCAACTGAACTTCTGGGGGAAGTCTTTTTTTTATCCGGGAGGCAAAATCGACAATCATGTTCTCACAAGTCGGTTGATAGTCTAAAATATGAAGTTTCTCAAGCATCTCCCCCATATCACTATAATAGGATTCAGGGACATCACGGCTTATGACCGTGGCATGATCGAAACGATGAATAACTGTTTCATTGACGATCTTTTTCAGGTCGCCAAAATCTATTACCATCCCGTTTTTAGGGTTGGTCTTTTCATGGGCGGGCTGACCGGTCACAGTAACAAACAGCCTGTAAGAATGACCGTGCAGATTCTTACATGGACCGTCATAATTCCACAGCGCATGCGCCATTTCAAAATCAAATTGCTTTGTAACCCTCACTCTGGCCATTATAATTAATATTTTAATGTAAATATTGATGAGTGGTATTAGTC
>CAZFOO010000002.1:0-93392 GCA_964520585.1 uncultured Bacteroidales bacterium | reverse complement strand
CAGGGGGATCCATGGGTTAGAAATACGGAAATTCAATTCCGTGCAAAATATAACTAATTGAATATTAACTTGATTAACCTGATTTATACACATGAATAATTTTATTAAAAGGATACGAAATAATGGTATACGAGTAATTATTTTGTCGGGTATTTTGGTATTATCCATTGGATTTATAAATATTTCCCGTGACAAGGATTTCCTGCTAACTAAAAATATGGATATCTTTTTTTCCATGATAAGGGAAATCAGTCTGTTTTATGTAGATGAAACTGATCCTGAAGCTCTTCTTGAACAGGGAATAAATGGGGTCCTAAGCGGCTTGGATCCTTACACTACCTATATTCCTGAATCGGAAAAAGAAAATTATGAATCTATGACTACCGGCCGCTATGGTGGAATTGGCGCACTGATCCGGCAAGTGGGGGATCATGTAATGATTATTGAGCCATATGAGGGGTTTCCGGCACAAAAATCGGGTTTAAAGGCAGGTGATATCATTACCGGTATAGATGGAACATCTACCACCGGGCTAGTAGTTGATGAAGTTAGTGAAATGCTTAAAGGCCGGCCAAAAAGCAGCATTGAACTTACGATACAAAGAACCGGCGAATCTTCCCCTATTAGCAGAAAGATTCTTAGAGAGGAAGTAAAAATAAACAACGTGGCATGGTATGGCAAAATTTCAGATGACATTGGATACATACAATTCAATGGTTTTACTGAAAATGCACATAAAGAAGTTAGAGATGCATTAAATAATCTTAAAGAAGAACAAGGAATAACCAAAGTAATTCTGGATGTCAGAGGTAACCCTGGCGGATTGCTAATGGAAGCAGTGAATGTAACGAATCTTTTTGTTGAAAAAGGTCAGGAAATAGTTAGCACCAAAGGTAAGGTCAAGCAATGGGATCGCACTTACAAGGCAGAAAATAAACCTCTGGATGCCAGCATACCAGTTGTAGTACTTGTTGGGAGTAGCTCAGCTTCCGCCGCGGAAATAGTTGCCGGGGCAATTCAGGATCTTGACAGGGGTATAATTCTTGGGCAGCGAACATTTGGGAAAGGACTTATCCAAACAACCCGCCAACTCAGTTACGATGCACAATTAAAAATTACTACTGCCAAATACTATACCCCCAGCGGAAGATGTATTCAGTCTTTCGATTTCTCTGAGGATAACGGAATATCAAGTATCCCCGATTCACTTATCAGCGAATTCCATACGAAAAACGGGCGTAAGGTATATGATGGAGGAGGAATTATGCCGGATATAGAGATTCCGGAACCAAGACCTGCCCCCATCGTGATAAATCTTTATACCAGAAATCTAATATTTGATTATGCCACTGAATATGCTTCAGGAATCTCCTCAATACCTCCAGTATCCGATTTTCAAATTAGTGATCAGGAATACCAGAGATTCATAGATTATCTTGACAGTAAGGATTTTGATTATATGACACAAACTGAAATTCAATTGGAACAGCTTATTAAAACTGCCAGAGAGGAACAATACTATGAACCGGCTGAAACAATTTTTGAAGACCTTTCAAATAAAATCGCACATGATAAGCTGAATGACCTGGAACTTTATAAAACCGAAATCAAATCACTGCTGAGAGAGGAAATCGCAAGCAGGTACTACTATCAAAAAGGCCGCATTCAGGCATCGGTTAAAGGTGATGAAAATATAGAAAAAGCTATTGATATATTAAATAACGAGGAACTTTATAATTCTATTCTTAAGGGCACTCTTATTTATGCAGGACAATAATTCTAAATAATATATTTCTCGGTCAATTCACTATTTTTTCTAATCTGATTGATACAGCAATACTAATCATAAAAACACTACGCGCATACCTTGGCTAAATTCCATTCTGCCTTCATTTCAAATAGCCAATAATCCTGCACCTGGCCGGAAAATATTTCCCGAAAGATTATATAGTCCTATCCCAAAAAAAAGGCCCTTAAGGGCCTTTTGTCGGAAATATAATCAACTGTTTTGTTTTTTTAAATCAATCGCAACATTGATTCAAACAATCTACAATTTGCGTAAGATTCTGATGTTTAAGATAATAATAAGTGTTCTTGCCTTCACGCTTTGATAAGAGCACGCCTTTATCTTTTAATATCCCGAGATGATGAGAAGTAGTAGATTGTTCAATTTCCAATAATTCATGAATCTGAGTTACGGTTAATTTTTTATCTCCTTCCAGAAATCCTATAATGGCAATCCTCATCGGATGAGCAATTGCTTTGAGCATATTAGCAGCTTTATCCAGCTGGTCCACTTTTAATTCGGTTAATTTCATTTGTTATTCATCTATATAAAACAGGTTAATAAAATCAATAATCAGTTAATAATACTTAGCGACTAATTCATATTTAGTATATCAATTCCGCTGGAACCCCCATGTTTAAAAATCCTTTCTTTATTACGAAGCGGCATTGATTTATTAAAGTATGCTATCAGCCGAATTAATAAACATCATAATTACATCGGTTTTATGTAAATTCCGAAAATCAGACCTCTTTAAAACTTCTGAAAATTAAATCTTCTGCTTAAACCCATAAGATTAAATTTTTTTGCCACAGATACAAATATATAAATACATGGTTTAACAAAACATGATAATAATCACTAAGTACCGCAACTCTTACCAACTGACTATTAATTATTTTTATTAACCAGGGAAAATATATAAAACGATTACCAGCATCTGGCTATATGGGTAAGCATCATTTTAAATCTCTCTAAACCAAACTGTTCCTGATTTTTTTATATAAGCAAATCCGCATAAACATTTCTACGTTCAAATATGTTCATATTAAAATTAAAATATTTGGAGTAGCCTAATCAGATAATATATTGAAAAGCAGAAAAAATCTCTACCAGAATATTATTACTTTTGCCACAAATAAATTCAGATGACCATCCTTACAGATATTAAATCACCCATAAGAAACGAAATGGATGAATTTGAGAAATTTTTCAAATCATCTATGAAAACCAAAGTCCCCCTTCTTGATCATATTACAAATTATATTCTCAGACGAAAGGGCAAACAACTCAGGCCTGTGCTTGTTTTTTTATCGGCCAAAATATCGGGTGAACCTAACCAATCAACCTACACCGCAGCTGCATTAATAGAATTACTGCATACAGCAACTCTTATTCACGATGACGTGGTTGATGATTCATATGAACGGAGAGGATTTTTTTCAATATATGCACTTTGGAAAAATAAAATATCGGTATTGGTTGGTGATTATCTGCTCTCAAAAGGATTATTGCTAGCTGTTGATAAAAGAGAATACCAGTTACTTGAAATAGTATCAGAGGCAGTTAAGGAAATGAGTGAAGGAGAGCTTGTACAGATTCAGAAAGCACGCCGGCTTAATATCACCGAAGAGGATTATTTTAGTATTATCAGGAAAAAAACGGCCACACTGATGATAGCTTGTGCAGCCTCAGGAGCAAGTTCCGTAACAAACGATAAAGAAATAATCTCAGGACTCAAAGAATATGCGGAACATGCAGGAATTGCATTTCAAATTAAAGATGACATTTTTGATTATCAAAAAAAAGGAGTGACGGGAAAGCCAGTTGCTAATGATATTAAGGAAAAAAAGATCACACTTCCCCTGATATATGCACTTGCAAATTCGACAAAACAGGAAAAAAAATATATTCTGGGCTTATTTAAAAGAAACAATAATAATTCCGGAAAGATCGGAGAGATAATTGAATTCGTTTTAAACAAAAATGGACTGGATTATGCTGTAAACAAGATGAAAGAACACAAAGAAAAAGCAATAGCCAGTTTAGCTAATTTTCCTGATAATGACGCCAAAAAATCGCTTTTAAAATTGGCCAACTATATCACCGAGCGAAACAAATAAATATTGGCACACAAATCCAATACCCGACTCAAGAAATTCCTGTTCCACTGCAAAATTTCTCTGAAAGTATAGATTATCTGCTATCACCCCATTTTACATAAAATGCATAAAATATCGGACTTCTTTAATCACGCACACGCAGTGTTTAGAGCTATTATTGATGTTAATCAGATCTGTTATTAATGCAAAATCCTGATCATTTAAATACTGATTAAAGAATTTGCAATATATGATCGAGGTTTCAAATAGTGAAAAACGAAGTTTCCATATGAAAAAATAATAATTTGATTCCTTTAGCTCATGTATAGCTATATATGATAAGCTATATTGTACTATTTTACAGTTTCATACGCTTTCCTATATAAAATAATGATTTTGCTTCAGCAAAAGATGATTTTTATTAAATTTTTGAAAGATGATCAATCAATATTCTTGCTTTGGCTTTTCCAATTACGGGAACAAGATCATCATAACTGGCGCTGCAAATATTGTTATATGTGCGAAAATGCCTGTATAGCTTCTCAACAGTTTTTTCACCAAGTCCCGTAATATCCTGCAGAACCGACTTTGCGAAGCCCAATGAACGCTTATCCCGGTGAAACATGATACTGAACCGATGTGCCTCATTTCTTAAATGCTGTATCAATTTCAGACTTTCTGACCTTTTATCAAGATACAATGGAACCGGATCTCCCGGGAAAAATATTTCTTCCAGTCTCTTGGCTATTGAAATAATATTAATATCATTAGTTAAATTCAAAGCGTCTAATGCATCAAATCCAGCACTCAGTTGTGATTTACCTCCATCCACAACTATTAACTGCGGCAATTTCATCTTTTCATCGATCAATCTCTTGTAACGCCGGTATATTACTTCTTTCATCGATGCATAATCATTCGGACCTGAAACCGTCCGTATATTGTAATGACGGTATTCTTTTTTACTGGGGCGACCATTTCTAAATACAACACAAGCAGATACAGGAATTTTTCCCTGAATGTTTGAATTATCAAAACATTCAATATGCACAGGTGGAAATTTTAACCGGAGATCCAGCCTGACCGCTTCAAGGATGCGATTACTACCATTTTGAGAATTATTAGCAAATTGCTTCTTCTCCTTTTCCTTCAAATAATATTTCGCATTTCTCTCAGAGAGAATAAGTAATCTTTTTTTATCGCCCTGAAGAGGTACAGAATATTTAACCCCTGGAAAAACATTTGAGGGGATGAAAGGTACAAGTATTTCATTGGAATTATTAATTTCACGGCTTCTGATTTCAACAATGACCCGGGCAAGAAGATCAGTTTTGTCCTCGGACAGTACTTTTTTTATTTCTATAGTCTGTGACTTTATTACTGCACCATCAACTACTTTAACAAAATTTGATACAGCAAACTTAGGATAATCAATAAAGGAAAAGACATCCAGGTTAGCAATTAAAGGATTAACTACAATAGATTTACTTTGGTATTTTTCAAGGTAATCAAGTTTTTCCTTTGTATATTGTGCAGCCTCAAACTCAAATTTTTCGGCCTGCTGTTTCATCCTGTTTTGAAGAAATAATTTTACTCCCTGAATATTCCCTTTTAAAATTGATTTTATCTGTTTTATGTTTTCATCATAATCAACGGATGGTTGTTTGCCAACGCAAGGACCTTTGCAATTCCCGATGTGATATTCAAGGCATACCTTAAACTTACCGGCATTGATATTAGATTCAGATAAATTATAATTACAATTTCTTAAAGGATATAATTGTCTTATCAAATCCAATAGCATTCGAACCATATAGCCTGAAGTATATGGTCCAAAATATGCAGATCCATCCTTTACCGGATTGCGGGTAGAAAAAACACGTGGGAAGGGTTCATTTTTGACACATATATAAGGGTAGGATTTGTCATCTTTAAGTAAAACATTATAACGTGGTTGATATTCCTTTATTAAATTATTTTCCAGCAATAAAGCATCCGATTCCGTCTCCACTACTATATGATCAATATGCCGGATTTGTTTTACAAGAATCTTTAATTTATTATTCCCGCCAGTTTTTTTGGAAAAATAAGAACTTACTCTTTTCTTCAGGTTTTTGGCCTTGCCTACATATATAACTTTTGAATTTTGATCCTTAAAAAGATATACACCCGGTACAGATGGAAGAACTTTAACAATATCAGTTAGAATATTTTCATTACGCTTATTCATAATATATTAGCAACAGGGATAATCAAATATTATAATAAATTTTAGAAAAGAAATTCATAGACCAACCTGCATTTATTTAATAAACAGGGAGGTAAAAGAAAATGAATTTACATCAAACAACCCCTTGTCTCCGATTTTCAATTCAGGAATTACCAGCAGAGACAGAAAAGACAAACTCATAAATGGTGCGGTTAAAGAACAGCCCAGCGTTTTGGCCAGCTGGTTCAATTCACTATATTCTTTAGCAACCTGACTGCCATTTCTGCTTGTCATTAATCCTCCTATCTCAAGTGGCATCTTCAGCATCTCATCAGAGGAAGAAACAACAAGACCACCCCGCATTTCAATAACTGCATTTATGGCCAGGGCAATATCATTATCATCAACTCCAATTCCAATAATATTATGGCTGTCATGTGCTATAGATCCGGCAATGGAACCACGATTTATTCCGAAACCCTTAACAAATCCAACAACAGGTTTTATATTTTCATACCTGTTAACGACAACTATTTTTACTAAATCATTATCAATATCGCATATTACTTTGCCGTCTTTAACTTTGGGAACAACAATTTCAGAAGAAGTAAATAATTCCTTATCAAAAACCTTGATAGACCTGATATTTCCTTCATCGACATTTACAACGAGCTCGTCAGGAAAAATATTTTGATCTCTAAATAAGCTGGTAAAAGTTTGTTTTTGACTTTTTAAACGAATTTCACCGTTATCGTAAACTAGGTTTCCTTTAACATAGGTCTGATGAACTGAAAATTCCTGCAGATCTTTAACAACAATCATATCAGCATTATCTCCTTTACGAAGCATTCCAAGCGGTAAATTGTAATGCAATATTGGATTAACACAGGCAGCCCTTAATAAATTAAAAAGATTGAGGCCCTTTTTAATGCCCAGAGAAACCAATCTATTAATATATCCATTTTCAAGATCATCTGGATGAATATCATCAGTGCAAAGCATAATTGAATGTGGGAATTTATCAATTAGCTCATAAAAAACATCAAAGCTTTTTGCCGCACTACCCTCCCTTACCTGAATTTTCATTCCGGCTGAAATTTTCTCTAAAGCCTCATCCAAATTAAGACATTCATGATCTGTGGTTATCCCTGAATTAACATATCTTTTAAGGTCTGCACCCCTCAAGCCAGGAGAATGTCCATCTACCGGCTTATTATTTCTATGAGAGATTTCTATTTTTTTCATTATTTCATCCTCCCGGTTAATTACGCCAGGATAATTCATTACTTCTGAAAGGAAGAAGATATCATCTTTCTTTAATAATTTATCAATTGCATCTGAATCTATCCTTGCACCGGAAGATTCAAATTCAGTTGCAGGAACACAAGAGGGAGCTCCAAAGAAAAAATTAAAAGCCACGGAATTCCCATTATTTACCATAAATTCAATCCCTTCAGTTCCGGCTACATTAGCAATTTCATGAGGATCTGCCACGACGCCAACTACCCCATGTTTAATAGCAATCTTTGCAAATTCAGATGGGATGAGCATTGAACTCTCAATGTGAACATGAGAATCAACAAATCCAGGTAAAATGAAAAAATCAACTTCATAATCAAGTTTGACAATTTCTGAAACAACGCTATTCTTAATTATTATTTCTACTGGATATATTTCTTCTTTAAAAATATCCACATAATTACCTTTTATAGAAAAATCCATATTACCGAATTTATGTTCCACGTGGAACAATTAAAAACTTAATCCAAAAGTTATACTTCAAAACTGACTAGACAATTTAGTGAATAACAGTGCACAGGAATTACGATTCAAACATTAATTGCCATAAACAAGCAAACAAAAACGCAGATCAACAATCAATACGATTCTGCAAATTTTTTATTGACTGCAATCCTGTTTTAAAATTAATCAAATGCAGATGAAACTATTTTATTTAAAAATCACACATTGCAGTATAAAAAAATTAGACTTCGTCGATTACACTTGCTATTTATAGTGGTCATAAAAATATTAGCAATATGTTTATCACAGAAAACCCTCATTATTGCATTACTGTTAAGAGCAAAATAAAAAATACAGTATTGTAAAAGCCTACGCGGTAAAAACATTAATCAAGTTTACTGCTAAATGATAACCTAAAATGCATAAAAAAATTTAATTAAAATAAAAACATACACCTAGCTAAAATATGCTTTTTAAAAAGAGTTAAATTAATTTATAAAATACATTCCAGGTAGATGATAGCAAAAGATAAAAATTATGCTAACCTATATTAACTAATACCTAAATAAACAACTTTAACAATGTTTTTCTGGAAACATAGTATTTTTTAAGATAAATTGTTCATAAGTAAAAGTTATGCCGGAAATTACAGCGATAGGAAAACAATAATTTTAAAGAATAAGGAAAATTTTAAATTATGTTTTTATAAACATATATATTTAACAAAGTTTGCTTCCCTGAAGAAATATTAATATCAGTTTAAACAAAAAATAAAATAATAAATTAAGAAACTAAAAATAAAAACAAATTAGTAACTAAATAGATCAATAATAAATAGGTTTTTTTGAACAAAAATTCAGCCAACAGAATTTCAAAATAAAGACAAAAGTAATTTGTTCCACGTGGAACAAAATCATCTCCCAACATGAACTAATAACACACTTATGTCGGAAGGAGAGACACCACTAATCCTTGAGGCTTGTCCAAGGGTAGATGGTCTAATGCGCTTCAATTTTTCTCTTCCCTCTGTAGAAATAGATTTTAAATCATCATAATCGATTTCAGGATTAATGACTATATTTTCAAGCCTTTTAATTTTATCAGCTAACAACTTCTCCCTGTCTAAATAACCCTTATATTTTAAATTAATCTCAGCAGATTCTAAAATCTCAATATTTACAATTTTGTGTCTCTTAATGAAAGCTTTAAAATCAGGAATTGTTTCATATAATTCAAATATATTAATTTGAGGCCTGAGCAAGACTTCAAACAACTTAACTTTCTGTTTTATTTCAGAAGTACCTTTTCTATTTAGCAAAGGATTAATAATATCAGGGTGAATGCTATACGTCCTTAAGAACTTTGTTATTTTACCAATATTCTCATTCTTCTCAATATAATTAATATGACGGGATTCTGAAGCAAGGCCAATCAAATAGGAAATACTTGTCAACCTTTCATCAGCATTATCCTGTCTAAGCAATAGTCTGAATTCAGCCCTGGACGTGAACATCCTGTAAGGTTCATCTACTCCTTTTGTTATAAGATCGTCAATCAATACTCCAATGTATGCTTCTTCCCTTTTCAGAACAAATTTATCTTTTCGATTAATTTTCAAATGAGAATTAATACCTGCAATTAATCCTTGTCCAGCAGCTTCCTCATACCCTGTAGTCCCATTAATTTGTCCGGCAAAATAAAGATTTTTAATGATCTTGGTTTCCAGAGTATATTCTAACTGCGTAGGATCAAAATAATCATATTCTATAGCATAGCCAGGTCTGAAAATTTTAACTTTTTCCAAACCGGGAATCATTCTCAAAGCTTGTATTTGAATATCCTGAGGAAGTGAAGAAGAAAATCCATTAATATAATATTCACAAGTTTTTCTTCCTTCTGGTTCCAGGAATAACTGATGTTTAGTTTTATCTGAAAAAGTAACAATTTTATCTTCAATACTTGGACAATACCTAGGACCACGACCATGGATCTGACCGGTAAACAGAGGACTTGAATGAAATCCTTTTTCAAGAACAGAATGAACCTTTTCATTAGTATACGTAACAAAACAAGGCATTTGTTCTTTAAGAGTAACAACATAGTCATTATAAGAAAATTTGCCAGGAACCGGATCACCTTCCTGTTTTTCAAGCTTATAAAAGTCAACAGACCTCCCATCAATCCGTGGAGGCGTTCCTGTTTTCATCCTGCCGGTAACAAATCCATAATCAATAAGTTGTTCACTCAGTCCAAAAGAAGAAGGATCGGAAGCTCTTCCTCCAGTAATTTGGACTTTCCCAATGTGCATGAGCCCATTTAAAAAAGTACCGTTTGTCAATATAACGGATCGGCCAAATATTTCATTTCCTAACTTAGTTTTGACTCCCGTGACTCTACCATCTCTTATAATCAACTCCCTGACAGTGTCCTGCCAAAAATCTATACCAGGAATAGATTCAAGTATATACCGCCAGTTAAGTGAAAACTCAACCCGATCACACTGGGCTCGTGGACTCCACATGGCTGGACCCTTGCTTTTATTCAGCATTCTGAATTGTATAGTACTCTGGTCGGTGACTATACCGGTATAACCTCCTAAAGCATCTATTTCACGAACAATTTGTCCCTTAGCAATTCCTCCTATGGCAGGATTACAACTCATCTGTGCAATCTTTCCCATATCCATTGTAATCAATAATACCATACTTCCCATATTAGCAGCAGCGGCTGCAGCCTCACATCCGGCATGACCGGCTCCAACAACAATCACATCATAGATATTCGCTTTCATGATGATATTATTTAAAAACAATCAGCAAATGTACATGATTTTCCTTTCAATTGAAAATTCAACGAAACGCAATACATTGCATGAGAAATCGACCTTCAAATCTTGTTTTTTTATCTAAATTTCTTATCTGTTAAAATTTCAACAAATAACGAAATATTGAAGGTGTAATCGACCTTGTGGTCAAATGTTCATCAGACCAGTTTAGCAAAATGTAAAGTGGTTGCATGAGGAATAGATGAAGTCAAGTTCTCATCAGTGAAGAGTTCAACAAAGAGCATGATTTCACATGAGTATCCGATCAAGGCAAATGCGCATCAGAATTAAATTAAATAATGCTCTGATAGTAGTACGGCAGGCTTAAACGAGGAAGTCAATTTATTAATAATTTGAAACTCAATATATAGAATATTTTAGTTGCTAATCGACAATCATATCAATCCTATATAATAAAATTATTAAATTTGAAGGTATTAGCCAACGGTGCAATTAATTATACTTAATAGCTACAAAAAAATACATTATATTAGAAAAATATATAATATTTAGAATTATCGAGCAACGTAAAAAGCCATCTCCAATTCCTTACAAAAATTATTTCATCAATCCTTTTAGTCAAAAGCTCACTATAAATAGTAGCTCTACAATTAGGTTTGCTGTTAAAAAAAATCTGCAAAAAAAATAAAATAATTCTAACGTTTAGAAAGAAAATAGTCTTCCTTTTGCTTCATTTGATATTTGCTTTGATAATCATAATCTGAATACCCAATAAGATGTAAAATACCATGAATAATAACACGATCCAATTCATTAATAAAATCCACAGAGTAAATTTTTGAATTTTCAACAACCCGGTCAACACTAATCATAATATCACCACTGATTTTATAACCTTCCGAATAATCAAAGGTTATAACATCAGTATAATAGTCATGGGAAAGATAAGTCTTATTTACTTCAAGTAGATAATCATCGGAACAAAACACAATCGTAATATCTCCCACCCGGCATTTCTCAACTTTTAAAACTCCAGATATCCATTTCTTTAGGGATGTAATGTTCTGATATTTAAATTGAATTCCGGCAGAAATTTGATTGATCGCCAAAACAAATTATTAAAAATAAAAAACAATTTCTGAAACTCTACCTCCTTCATGAAACTCAAGTCCATCAGATAATTGTTTCATCAAAAAAATACCCCTTCCGTTAATATTTTCAATATTTTCAGGAGCAGTGGGATCAGGGACATTATTATAATCAAATCCCTCTCCCTGATCACGTGTAATAACTGTAAGTTTATTATCTTCAATATTGAATTTTACCTCTACATTTTTATCAGGATCCAGTTTATTTCCATGGGATATTGCGTTATTAACAGCCTCCAGACAAGCTATGAGTACATTACCATAAACTTCGGTTCCTAAACTAAATTCCGAGGATATATCATCGATAATTTTTTCGACTTCTCTTAAATTCTCAATTCTTGAAGATAAATTAATAATTTTTTCCATCTATTTAATATTGATTGCAATATCATATAACAAAAATAGTCCTAAATTAAAATTAAGAAATATTTTGTTAAACTATTTATATAAAGATACTCTAAGAATATAACAATCTTTTTAACAATATGTTAATAATATTATTAGTTTTCCCCGTATGCTGTTTAACTAACATAATATTCATCTTATACAGATTAAAAGCAAAATTAGTTACAATATTTCTTCATTTTTATAAAATTTTCAGATATTTAAACATGGGATCATTTTAATTCAATTTCAATTTTAGTACTTAATAGAGCAAATCATCTATTACTACTTTATAACAAACAGAAATACTACTTGATATATAATTCAAACAGGAAACTTAAAAACAGAACCAGTTGTAAATAAATCATCTAATTTAATTATCAAAATATATGTGCCATAATTATCAAATAAAATTAGGCGTTTAGGTGTTAGATAAAAAATTTATAAAAACTAAATTTTACTCTATTGTCTGCTAAGCCATAACATTGGATCAAGTTTATTATTTTCCTCCCAAATCTCGAGGTGCAAAATGCTTTTATTTTCATCACTGTCATTAAAAACACGGCCTATAAGCTGTTTAATATCAACTCTATCTCCGGCGCGGACATAAACCTGAGACAGGTTTGAATAAACAGTGAGATAATTACCATGGCGCAGCAGCACGACATTATTAGATCCAGGAACAGTTAAAACCTGACGTACTATTCCTTCAAATACAGAATAAACCTCGGCATCTTCAACAGTACTAATATCTATACCATTATTCTGGGTTTTAATACCCTTTAGTACAGGATGAGCGTGTTCACCAAAATATCCGGTTACAACTCCTCTTTCTATAGGCCATGGTAAACCCCCTTTATTCTGTTGAAATTGATCGGAAATAATTCTTTCTGATGGTGTTAATTCATATTCCGATTTATCATCGGCAGAACCTGTTTCATTCCTTAAAAGTTCTTCTATAGCTTTTTGAAGAGCATCGGCGACTTTCTCTTGTTTTGCAAGTTCTTCTTTTAGTTGCCGTTCACGTTTCTGTAAATTTTGAACGGCAGAACTTTGTTCTTTGGTCTCATTTTGCAAAACACCAGTCTCATAGATTTGTTTATCAAGCAATTCTCCTTTTTCCTTCCTTTGCTTCTCAAGAGTTTCGATCTCATCAATAATCTGGGAAGTGAGCAATTGTATGGTTTCTATTTGCTTTTTTCTTGATCTTCCATATTGTTGCAAATATTTCAGCCGGCGGTATGCCTGATTAAAATCTCGTGCTGATAAAACGAACATGAGTCTCTGATGAGAAAAACGATGCCGATAAGCTATGTTAATCAAACGGGCATAAGATTGCCTCGTTTCAATAAGTTCCGATTCCAAATTTTCTATTTTTTGTTGTCTTTCAGAGATAGAATTATCAATATACCTGATTTCTGCCCGAATGGTATTTATAATATCCCTGCGTCCTTGTAACCTCCTATTTAATATGCTTAGCCGTTCCAAAGTATTTTGTCGACTTGTACTGGTTTTTTCCAATAATTCAGTTGTAGTATTGATAATTTCCTGTGCCTGAGATCTCTTTCGTTCAAGCTCAGATTTTGTTTGGGACAATCCAATATTAGGCAGAATTAAAAATACTATAATTATAAATATTAAAATATTTTTATTCATAATAAATATTTTAATAAGATTTATACGCTGAAGGAATACTGAAAGGGAAGTTAATTTCCTGATTAATTTCGATCCTGCTCAAACGAAAATTAGCGTGTAAAGGGATACTATGCGAAACGAAATAGAAATCAATATCATCAGGAAAATATTGATCATCCATATACGCAAATGAGTTGAAACTTAACTTAGAATAAACATTTTTATCCGCAGAGAATACTTCAACATCCCTTGTCAAAAAGTGGTTATCAAAAAGGATCTGAAGAACATCATCATCGAAAGAAACCTCATTAAACTTAAAAATATTTCCAGTATAGCGTAAAGTCATGGAGTTATCCTCAAAAGAATATCCGGTTTTGCTTCTGTCAGGCAAATCAAATTCATTTAACAGTTTTACTGAGGAACCAAAAAAAATACCCTGGACAATATCGTAATTAATGCGAACAGGTAAAAATTTCTCTGCTTCAAGGTAATCTCCAGCAAAATAACTCCTGTTAATTCTGTCAAGAATTTTAACACTATCAGGAGTTAAGAGGATTCGTGCTGCTTCAATTCCGGCAAAAGCATTAATACTGACAAGTATAGCAGAATCTCTGGAAATTCTAACAGAACCACGCAGATTCATCTCTTCATCATTTTCAATTATTTTAACATTCATTCTTCTAACAGAATATGTACTGACATCAGGCGATTTGTCAACAAGATTAGCATAAATATCATCGCCGGAAAAAATTCCATCGTTTTCAACGACAGGAGAAATAGTTCGACATGAAGCAATAACGACAATAAAAAATAAAAATAACAGAAATGACTTATGAGGCCTTTGACCAACACAACTTCCAAAAATATTTATCATTCTTCTATACTATATTTTAAAGTAATCAAACATCCAATTTATATAACTATATCTAAACTATTTTTATCGACTCTGAGCAACAATAAATGTTTAGAACTCGACCAGCTACTCATGGTAATACCGTTAAATATTCAAAATTTTTCTATATGCGCTTCTTAATTTTCATATAGTTAACATTTAAATAATTATTTATCAATTTTTGCAGATTGCAAAAGTAATTTCATTAGGTGCTATCAGACTGTAAGCTTTCCTTTTAAAAACAAGGAATTGAAGTTAATATTGTACCAATTTTAAATAGGAGTATTTATTGCTTAATATTAAAATTGAACAGATCTCTCAATTATTTTATTATCTCAATAAATTTTAATGAACATTATCCAGTAACATTTCAATTTCTTTGATCTCTTCCTTTTCATCTGCCAGTTCTTTGGCCTTATATAAAATTTCTTTAGCTTCATTAAATCTGTTCAATTCCAGTAAAATTGCACCATAATGTTTCAAAATCTCAAAATTTGTAGATCCACTGTTTTCATATGCAAGATCAATATACTTCACAGCCTCTTCAAATTTTTTAAGTTTATACAAAATCCAGGCATAAGTATCCAAATAGGAAGAATTAGTGGGCTCATTATTAATAGTAATTAAACTATACTTAAGTGCAGTTTCAAGTTTCTCTTCCCTTATGGAAAGATAATATGCATAATTATTAAGAGTAAGCAGATTTTCATTATCGAGTTCTATAGCTAAATTGAAATATTTATCAGAATTAATATAATCATTTTTCTCGTTATATATATCACCAAGATAAGAATAAATATGTACGAGGAATTCATTATCATGTTCAAGGAAATCAATTGCTTCAAGAAATATTTCCAGTGCCTTGTCCGTATTATTTTTTACGTGATGAGCAACGCCGGTAAAATAATAAATTATAGCACTTTGATCATATAGTTTTAAAAATTCTTCGCCCAGATCAATTACCATGTCATAATCTTCACTAAACCCTGTTACACTGATTAGTTGTTCTGCTAATGCCTGATTATCCATTCCATTGATGTATAATGAATACAATAAATCTCTACCTTCAGCAAAAAATCCGGCAGAAATATACTTCTCAGACAAAACAATTTTAGCTAAATCTTCGCCGGGATACTCATCAATAAGAATTTTACCAAGTTCAATCACATGATCATCGATATAATCATATGGTGAATTACCGGAAGCCATGGAATTATAAATACGAATTTTTTCATTAAATTCAAGTGAAGGATTTCTAAAAGCTTCCTTATAATAATTAAAAGCTTTATTATTATTGCCTTTATGCAAAAAGAATTCCGCAATAGATAATTGTGCATTACCATTAAAAGGATCAATCTCAAATAATTGATCATAAGTATCCAATGCTTCATCATACATACCAATGGTAACATATAATTCAGCCAATATTCCATAATAACGCGGCTCTTCAGGAAAATTTAAAATAAGTTCACCGAGTATATCATAGGCTTTTTCAAATTGACCTTTTTCCATATATATTTGTTGCCTGGACAAATATATTCTTTCATCGATCCCAATTAAAGATTCCAATTCATCATAAATTACTAATGCCTCATTATACTCTTTTCGTTCAGTTAGCATTGCAGCAAGAGTAAATTTTAATTTCAGATTATCTCTGAATATCTGAATAGCCTCTTTATAAATTCGAAATGAATCTTCAAACTTTTCATTCTCATATAAAATTTGACCCAACTGAATATAATACCAAATATTACCACTTTCAATATCCAGAGCCTTTTGGCCATATTCTACGGATAAATCAAATTCACCATAAGAAAAATAAATATTAGATAATTCATAATAAGCCACATGACTATGAGGATATAGTTCAATACATCTTTTAAAAAACTGAACAGCACGGGCGTGGTCTCCCAATAATTTGAATTTCAAAGCTTCATTTAAGGAATATTCATATTCAAATCTGGAACGCTCATCAAGTTCGTCCAAAGTTCCTGAAACAGAAATGTTTTTTTGATTAATACATCCGGCAAAAACAACAATTGTGAAAGAAATCAAAAAAACTGTAAATGTTTTAGTTAAATAATAATCTAAATATTTCATAACACAATTTTGTTTAACATAAAATCAAACGCCTTAATAACGCAAAAGGCCTTTCCGGAGGCTCAGGATTTTCCAGTATGTCCAAATCCTCCAGCTCCTCGCTGAGTAATATCAAGGTCAGAAGATTCCTCCCATTCAATTTGTTCATACTTATGTATAACCATTTGACATATCCTGTCACCATTATTTACAGTATACTCCTTTTCGGATAAATTAATAAGTATGACCTTAATCTCTCCACGATAATCAGAATCGATAGTTCCGGGTGAATTTAAAACCGTTATCCCATATTTAATAGCCATCCCACTACGTGGACGGATCTGCGCTTCATATCCTTTAGTCAATTCAATAAATAATCCTGTAGGGACAATACATCTTTGAAGTGGTAAAATTTTTAATGGTTCTTCAATATTAGCACGAAGATCCATCCCTGAAGAATATTCGGTGGCATATCCAGGAAGGAAATTATTCGATAAATTTTTAATTTTCAATTTAATCATTGTATTATTATTTTTTAACAATCTCAATAATATTTTTCTTTTCTATAAAATATGCAAGGACAACAAAAATAAGTATAAATAAAGTGTTAATTGACATACGCAAAAACATCCCCTCAACATATACTAAAACAGATAATATGTATAACAAAAATCCAACAGTAAAATAAAATAATAACCAGCTAATCTTATAAGGCACGGGATAATAAAACCTGCCGGAAAAATAGGCCAGAATAACCATGACAAAATATGAAAAGAAATGAGCCCACGCAGAAGCCAGGTATCCAAAAAGAGGAATAAACCAATAGTTTACACTTAAAGTAACAATGGCACCGGTAGTAGCAAAAACAGCCCCATATATAGTCATTTCTTTTAATTTATACCAAACAGACAAATTAAAATAAATACCAAGCATCAGGTTTCCAAGAAGTACAACCGGAACAATATCGAGTCCTTCCCGATATTGGGGACCAATAATATATTTAAAAATATCTATATATAAAGTAATAAAAAGAAACCCAAAAATTCCAAATATTACAAAATAATGTAAAACATCCGCATATAATTTTCTATTATAAATATTCTTTTCCTGGCTGAAAAAAAACGGCTCAAAAGCATATCTGAACATTTGGATGAACAAGGTCATCAAAACAGCAATTTTAATATTAGCACCATATATTCCAATTTGCTCAAGAGCATTAATTTCCGAAGGTAACCGATACCTAAGCATAATCCGGTCAATAACCTCATTTACAGTACCTGCAAGTCCGGCAATAAGCAACGGAAAAGAATAGAAAAGCATGGATTTTAATAAACCCCAGGAAAAAATAAATCTAGTACGAATAATATCCTTTAAAAAGAATAAGAGTGTAAAAAACGAAGCAAGAAAATTTGATACGAAAACATATCCTACTTTGAAATCGGGATCATATATAATATCGAATATAAAAAAAGAATAACCTCTATCAATAAGAAAAGGAATGATGATAAGAAAAAAAATATTAAAGAAAATATTAGTACAAATATTAAATAGCTTTATCAATGCAAATTTTAACGCTTTATTCATATATCTGAGTCTGGCGAAAGGAATAGCTGCCATAGCATCGAAAGATAATACAATGCCAAGTATAAGAACAAAATTAGCTTTTTCTCCGTAACCAATTAGTTGGGCGATCGTTGGAAAGAAAAATATTATGATAATAGCAAATAATATAGAGGTAATAATTAAGGAAATAACAGAAGTAGAAAAAACAAGCTGAGAATTATTATGTTTAGAGGTAAATCTAAAGAAAGCTGTCTCCATACCATATGTAAGCACGATAATAAGAAAAGCCACATAGGCATATAATTCATTAATTATACCATATTCAGCAGTGTCAACAAAAATCCGGGTATAAAACGGTACAAGCAAAAAATTAAGAATACGCGCCAAAACACTACTCAGACCATAAATGGCGGTTTGACCGGCAAGTTGTTTTAAAGGATTCAATTTTATCGATTATTATAAATACTTAGTTTCTAATAAAATATATAAACTAAAGATTGATTAAAATTGCTAAAAATTTAAAATTTCAAATCAAAACATTATGTTTAAAACTAAAATTAGTTTTAGCCATTTTTCATGCACTCTTATTTAAAATATAACTTAAAAGAATAGAAGCCGAATTTGCTTTTGCAGGCATTGAAGATGCAAATGCTAAACTTAAATGTACACGTACTAATCATAGGCATCTATATATATAGTGGAATATATATTTAACTCATCCTTGATCCTGTTACGGAATTCAGAAGTGATTTGGTTGGCATCTTTTAAATTATAATTACCGGGTAATCTTATGTGGAAAGTAATTTCAGTATGATTTCCATATTTGTGTATATGAAAATGATGCAGATAAAGTTCCCTATGATATATTTCTTTGCTAATATTATAAATTCTATGAATTATTCCGTCATCTGGCTTTTCACCAAGCAAAGGATTAATACTATCATTTACAATACGGAAGGCAAGAACTAATATAGTAATAGAAACAAAAATTCCTAATGCCCCGTCAATCCACCAAATATAACCTCCTAAAATGATACCCGCTAGAATAATTGCACTGGTAAGTGCATCAGACCGGTGATGCCATCCATCGGCTTTTAAAGATTGAAAATTCTCTTTTTTAGCAGCGGAAAAACTGATTTGAGCCATAATCTCTTTGCCAACGAGGGAAACAACAGTAGCAATTATAGCCAATGATCCGTATTCAACTGTTTCATAATTAATAATAGAATAAATAGATTCATACAAAAAGTTTATTGAAATAAGGACCAAAATTAAACCAAGAACAAAAGAGGCAATAATTTCGGCCCGGCCGTGTCCAAATGGATGTTCATTATCAGCAGGTTTAGTAGATACATATAAACCGATTAATAATATAACAGAAGATAATGAATCTGAAAGTGTATGCCATGCATCGGCAATGAGAGCAACTGAACCAGTAACAACACCTGCCCACATTTTTAAAATAAATAAAACAGTATTCCCGGCAATAGAAAAATAGCCGGAAAATTTACCTGTAATAATATCTTTTAATCCCTTAAATCGCTCGTTGAACAGCATAACTAAATTCATATTGAATTAAACCGGAAAGATATAAACATGAAAGATAAATATAAAATAAACTTACAGGTATTCATTAATACAAAGCTTTTTGGTTAAAAATAAGATACATGTAATTAAATAAAAATAAAATTTCTACCGCTTTTATCATAATAATTAAGGCCATGTGAAGCAGGTCCCAAAGCCGTATGATAAACCAAGGAAGCACTTACAATAAAATAACGGGGCTTAAAATATGCATACAGAGGGGCCTGTTTAACGCATCGGAACAAATCTTTTCATAGGGTTGAAAAATATAGGCCTCTAATATTAATTGAAACTGTTCTCTTAAACGTAAAATAGGAATAATCACCATCCCACCGGCAAAGCTTGTAGCACAAAATTTTTAAGAAACAACGTTTTGCCAGGGAGAATTGGTAGATAACCAGTAGAATTAAGTAACGCTGCACTTTAATTATTAAAGAAGAACGTGTCATTAATACTATATCACGGACTAAACCAATACTTGAATAAGAATTCAGACGGAAATATTCAGAATAGGCTGTTTTTGATGGATGTTCCATTAATTTAATCAATGGGAATTTCATTTTCTTCAAGTGCACGGTTAACTCCTATATATGCAAGTCATTTAGCATCGTCACTATTTAAAACAAGTCCGACCTTTTATGAATACAAATGTTTTGCATAAACTCATATGCAAAAAATAATAACTATATTCCTTTTCACAGGTTGTCTATACCGGTTTTAAAGTTCAAATTGTTATTATCTACATATTTGGCTTTATTGTCAACTATCAGTATTTGTTTAAAATAAAACATATATTTAGAAATTTGATACAACGTAACAATATATAAAACCATTATAACAATATGGATTTTTTATGTAGGTTTGCATAATATTAAAGACCACTTTATTTCAGTATTTTCATGGCATTTTTGATACATTTAACAATACCCATTATACGAAAACAGGTATAATATATATCAAAATTTAATCCATTGTCAAATGCTAAAAATTTATCTGACAATACTTGCAATAATTATGATAGCATGTACAGGCAAAAAAACCAATTCAGAAAAAGATAACGTGATGGTCCGTATAGAAACCTCATTAGGAAATATTGATATTAAACTTTATGATGAAACACCTTTACATCGCGATAATTTTATAACCCTTATTAATGAAGGCTTTTATGATGATCAGTTGCTCCATAGAGTTATAAATGATTTTATGATCCAGGGAGGAGATCCGGATTCAAAAAAACCCGGACTTAAAACGCAATTGGGATCAGGTGGTCCGGGTTACAAAATCCCGGCTGAAATTAATGCTGATCTTTTTCATAAAAAAGGAGCACTTGCAGCAGCCCGTTTGGGTGATAATGTTAATCCAGAAAAAGAATCATCAGGCTCACAATTTTATATAGTTAAAGGTACAGTGTTTACAATGCAAGAGCTAGATGACCTTGAATTAAAAATTAATAACAATATTAAACAGCAACGTTATTCAGAAATTTTCAGAGATCTTGAAAAAAAGTATCTAAACGATAACATAGCTCCTGATTACAATGAAATTTCCAGGCAAGCTGCTGAAATAATAACAGAAGATTCCAAAACCCCGGATATTTTTAAATTTTCAGAACAACAAAGAGACGCATACACTGAAAATGGAGGCACACCGCATCTGGACGGATCATATACTGTTTTTGGAGAAACTATAAATGGTTTTGATGTCATTGATGCAATTGCTTCTCAACAAACAGATTCATCAGACAGACCGATAGAGGACATTAAAATGAAAATAGTAATTCTTTAATTTGAATTTTTTTATTATTGTATCATAACAGGATATGAAAGAAAAAATTGATCAGGCGCTAAAAGAAGTAAAAGAAGCTTCACCTCAAAATACATCAGAACTGGAACAATTCAGAATTGATTTTCTGGGTAAAAAAGGTATTATCAACAAATTATTCGAAGAATTTAAAAAATTACCTCCCCCAGAAAAAAAATCTACAGGGAAATCGCTTAATGAACTGAAGAATTCAGTACAGGAAAAAATCTTGATAACCAATAGGCAATTATCGACTGATAATAAACATATCGGCGATTTGGATTTGACTCTTCCTTCATATACTATCCAGCAAGGAAGCAGACATCCTATATCACTGGTAAGAAAGGAGATAATTGATATTTTCAGCAAAATTGGTTTTACTATCTCCGAAGGACCAGAAATTGAGGATGACTGGCATGTATTTTCGGCTCTTAATTTTCCCCCGGAACATCCGGCAAGAGATATGCAGGATACTTTTTTTATTTCAAAAGATCCCGATATACTTCTCAGGACACACACATCATCAGTTCAAGTAAGAGTGATGGAAAACACGAAACCGCCAATCCGAACCATATCTCCGGGAAGAGTTTTCAGAAATGAAGCGATTTCAGCAAGATCACATTGTATTTTTCATCAAATTGAAGGCCTGTATGTAGATGAAAACGTTTCATTTGCTGATCTCAAACAGACACTTGAATACTTCGCAAAGGAGCTTTTCGGTGAAGATACTAAAATCAGACTCCGCCCGTCATTTTTTCCCTTTACCGAACCATCCGGGGAAATGGATGTTTCCTGCAGCTGTAAGGGTGCAGGCTGCAAATTATGTAAAAATACAGGATGGCTTGAAGTGTTAGGTTGTGGAATGGTAGATCCTAATGTTTTAAAAGAATGTAAAATTGATCCGTTGAAATATACAGGTTTTGCATTTGGCCTAGGAATCGAAAGAATAGCTCTTTTAAAATATGATATTAAAGATATAAGAATGTATTTTGAAAATGATGTCAGATTCCTGAACCAGTTTTCCGGAGTAATATAGATAATTTGAGGTTTATCTGATTAAATTGATCATTTATTCATCAATCCTTATTTCATAACTTATATCGATACTTTTTCTGTACACAGCACTAACACCACAGTATTTATCCTGCGATAACTCTATAGCCTTTTTGATTTTTTCCAGAGATAATCCCTTTCCTTTAAATTCATATATTATTTTAATTTTATCATATCTTTTCGGCAAATCTTCAGTCTGCTCACCTTCAATATGCATATTAAAATAATCAGGCTCAATTTTCATCTTACCAAGAATTGAAATAACATCAAGGCCTGAACAACCACCTAAAGAAGCTAACATCAAGGGTTTTGGTCGCGGACCTTCATTATTTCCTCCTCTTTCTTCATCCAGATCCATGATTATTGTATGATCATCAATAGCGGCTGAAAAATTTTTTCTTCCATTCCATTTAACTTCAACAACTGATTTCATAGAGAACCTTATTTAATTTATTTTACTAATTTTACAAATTTATTATTTATAACAAACAAATCATAATATATTTATAGTCTCATATTTTACTTTTACCATTTATTATAGTTTTTATATATTTATAGATAATTAAATTGCAATTAATTATAATTATTTCTGTTTTATTAATTGTATATTATTTGTAATTCAAAGCACCAGGTCATAACTATTAATACACTGAATTCTCATGAAAAATAACTCTTCAATATCTTCATGTGAAAATTGTACAAATAAATTTCAAAATATATTCAGGCATTTAAGTCCAGAAGAATACGAATTTCTCTCGCTTGATAAAAATTGCGTACCCTATAAAAAAGGTTCAGTTATTTATCATGAAGGCAACAGGATATCTGGTTGTTATTGCGTAAATGATGGTATTATTAAGATATATAAAACCGGAATAGACGGAAAAGAACAAATAATAACATTTGCCAAAAAGGGGGATATAATAGGATTCCGCTCGGTTCTAAGCGGAGAGCTAGCCTGCACCTCAGCAAAAGTAATAGAAGATTCTCATCTTTGCTTTATTCCTGCAGATACCCTGATCAAACTATTCAAAAGTAACGGAGACTTTTCAATGGACCTGATGCAGCTTGCATGTAAGGAACTTGGTGAATCCAATGCATACATAACAGATATAGCCCAAAAAACAGTTCGTGAAAGACTTGCTGAAGTACTTATTCACCTTAAGAACAATTTTGATCTGGATGATGAGCAGTTTCTAAAAATAACCCTTACACGTGAGGAACTTGCTAATATAGTAGGCACAGCTACAGAATCGGTAATCAGGTTATTATCTGAATTCAAGTCAGATAAATTGATTGAATTGCATGGCAGACGGATAAAACTTCTGGATATCAAGGGACTAAAAAAGGCAGGAAATGTTTTTTAGCGATGCTAATTATTAATCCATCTTTTTGTTCATAATAACATGAACAATTAATCCCAATATAATCATTGCACCGCTGGCTATTAAGATAGTATTGCTTGTCATTGAGCTGTTGGTTCCATAAACCAGCAAAGCAACAGCAATAATAAACAAAATTAAACCCAGGTTCCGAATCAATTGTTTCATATTAAATATTTAAAAGTTTAAAATATCAAATTTATATAAAAATTTTCAAAATGATTTTAGTATGAAACTATTTTAAAGCAAATATGGCAAATTTATTTTAACTCCAAGCGCATTTAGAACAATTTTCCATTGTAAAATTTTAAATTCACATACTAACACATTAACTGATTTATAAAAAAAATGTATATATCAAGTTAATAAATAATCATCCATTTTAAAATAACAGGTTTTCACGACCAGGCATATTTTTTCCAAGATGCTGATAACCTAGTGATGTAATTTCCCTTCCCCTTGGGGTCCTTTTAATATATCCTTCTTTAATTAAAAATGGTTCATAAACCTCTTCTATAGTCCCTGCATCTTCACCAATAGAAGTAGCTATAGTAGAAATACCAACAGGACCGCCCCCAAATTTTTCAATAACGGTCATAAGAATCTTATTATCCATTTCATCAAGACCGTTCTTATCAATATTTAAAGCCTTTAAAGAATATTTAGCAATTTGCATATCAATAAAGCCTTTTCCTTTAACCTGCGCAAAATCTCTGACACGCCGGAGAAGGGCGTTGGCAATTCTTGGAGTACCCCTGCTTCTTCCTGCTATTTCAAATGAAGCATCGTCAGAAACAGATACATTTAAAATGCCAGCTGATCTCTTAATTATTTTATCAAGAATTTCAGAATCATAATATTCAAGATGTGAATTAATTCCGAATCTTGATCGCAGGGGACTGGTCAGCAATCCAGACCTTGTCGTTGCACCAATAAGGGTAAAAGGATTTAGTTTTAGTTGTACAGACCGGGCACCAGGCCCCTTATCAATCATAATATCTATCTTATAATCCTCCATGGCGGAATACAGATATTCCTCAACAACGGGACTAAGCCGGTGAATTTCATCAATAAACATAACATCACCCTCATCAAGTCCGGTAAGTAAACCGGCAAGATCGCCAGGCTTATCGAGTACCGGTCCTGATGTAATTTTAATATTAACGCCCATCTCACTTGCAATAATATTTGCAAGTGTCGTTTTCCCAAGTCCTGGTGGTCCATGCAATAACACGTGATCTAATGCCTCCTGCCGCATTTTTGCGGCAGTAACAAACACCTTAAGATTTTCAACTGTCTTCAACTGTCCTTTAAATTCATTGAAATATACAGGTCGCAGTTTATATTCCAATTCTTTATCAGGATTATCAATTATCTCATTCCTAATGTCAAAATCATTATCCATCTATACAATTGTAATTGATTATTTATTATTCAATATAATTACAATATCTTTTGCAATATCAATTTCAGATACATACAAACAATTTATTTTTAGTGCAATTGTAAATATCATATAAAAATATCATTCCTGTTACAAAGCTAGGGTATTTTTCCATGCCCATTTCAATTCATTCAAATAATTCTTACTAACACGATATATACTATTATCTTTTTTAATTTTATTTAAATATATGGTATATATATCCTGTTAATTGTGTTTATAAATATAAATGATTTAAATATCCACATTAAATTATACCAAAAATAATTATTATCAACAATTTTATAATTCATAATAGTTTTAGGTATAAGGACATATAGTGTAATTTCAACAAAATTGGTAATTGTTAAAAACAATAATGTTAATTAATGATTGATATTTCATTGTTTAATAATAGTTAATTATTTGCTTGTTGATATTGATATATAAACTTGATTAAAAGAAAATATTTTATATACGATAGCCAATGTTACTATACAATTTTTTTTTTAATTATTTTTCAGACAATATATCATTAGTAAATGTTAATTTTCTCCTGTTAAAGGGCGGGGAGGTAACGAACCGCTCTCCCCGAAATAATTTCATATAAAAAAATTTTACCTGAAGGTCGATAATCTTACAATATATTGCGTTGTATTGAATTTTAAATTGATATGTAATCGACGAATTCAAATTATTTTCATTCGTCAATGTGAAATTTTTAATGAAAAAAAATTCATCTACATTTGTACCGGGTTTATTTGATTTAAATTATTCGATTTAGTACCTAATTAATAGGTATTTAAAGTATAGATAGTTATTTAATTTATAATTTTTTGTGAGTCCCGGTATCGTACGAATTTAAAAAGTAGTTTACCTGGATTTGTCGGTGCTATTTATCTTTGCCGAGTGCCTGTATGAGCATATGGAAAATTATGCCCGGGCAGAGTAACCAGCATCATTAAATAATTGGAAAATTAAGATTTTTGTATTTTAACTTTATTTAAATAATGGACAAAAATGTCAATATTGCTCTTGGTTCTGACCATGCAGGATTTTACATAAAACAACATATAATAGAGTATCTTAAAAAAAAAGGGTTGGATCATCATGATTTTGGATCATATTCTGATGATATAACGGATTATCCTGATTTTGCACATCCTGTTGCAGGATCTGTTGAAAAAGGTGAATTTACATTCGGTATAGTTGTTTGTGGAAGTGGAAATGGTGTTAATATGGTTGTTAATAAATATCAGGGTATAAGATCTGCTTTATGCTGGAAAAAAGAAGTAGCCCATGTCGTCCGGCTTCATAATGATGCTAATGTATGTGCCCTTCCAGGCAGATATATTACTAGGGAGGAGGCTGTATCAATTGTGGATGAATTTATCAATACCCGGTTTGAAGGAGGACGTCACGTGAAACGAATTAATAAAATACCAGTTATGGATAAGAAAATAAATTGCTGAATCCATATTTTGTGGCTGGTATCTACATTCATATTCCCTGGTGCAGGAAAGTTTGCATATACTGTGATTTTCATTTCTCGGTATCTATGCGAAACAAAGATGAATTGCTTGATTGCATGATTAACGAAATTAAATTGCAACACAGATATCTGGGTACAGAATCAATAAGATCAATTTATTTTGGAGGTGGAACGCCATCGGTTTTAACCAGTATTGAATTAAGTAACATTATTTTCCATATAAAGTCAAATTACAGAGTTGCCGATAATGTTGAAATTACTATTGAGGCAAACCCTGATGACATGTCCCTTCCTTATCTTGTGGAATTAAAGAAACTTGGCATTAACAGGTTAAGTATTGGTATCCAGTCATTTTTTGACGATGATCTTATATGGATGAACCGGCGTCATAATGGAAATCAAGCTGTTGATTCTATAAAAAACAGCCATATTGCCGGTTTTGATAATATTAGTATTGATCTTATATATGGTCTTCCGGGTATGCACGCGCAAAAATGGATTAAGAATCTGGCGATAGCTTTTAAAAGTAACATTCAACATATTTCTGCTTATCACCTTACTCTTGAAAGTAAAACCGTTTATGCTCATCAAGTAAAAAAGTGTCTGATGAAAGAACCTGATGAAGGAGAAGGTTTCAAGCAGTTTGAAACGCTTATTGATCTGGCAGAAAAGGAAGGGTTTATTCATTATGAGATATCAAATTTCTGCAGGCCTGGTTTTATTTCCCGGCACAATTCTTCCTACTGGTTACAACAACCTTACCTGGGAATCGGTCCCTCCGCCAATTCATACAACGGTAATTCAAGGCAATGGAACATAAGAAATAACAGTGAGTATATCAAAAAGATCCGGGAAGGTATAATCCCCTGTGATCATGAAAAGCTTGACCTTAAAGATAAATATAATGAATATATACTTACTTCGTTGCGTACCCATTGGGGCATTGATATGCAGAAGTTAAAAAGAGAGTTCGGGACTGGATATCTTAGTCACTTTATAAATGAGAGCCGTGATCATATGGATAATGGCAAGCTTATCAGGAACGGTAATAGAATATTTATAAGCAGAAGCGGGAAATTTTTTGCCGATGGTATAATTTCAGATCTGTTTATTTCGGATTGACCATCAGGAAACTATTCTGTTACCCAATTGTCTGGCCAACTGATTGTTTGTGCTTTTAAGTATCATGTATCTCTGCTGCAGTAAAACCGATTCTTCATTTCCGGCTTCTTTTAATTTTTCTTCTGTATCCTTCAATTCCTGTCGTAAGATAAAACTTTTGTAAGCAAGTATTGCCGAAGGGACAATTTCTTTTAGCTTGTCTTCTTCCATTTCAACAAATGCTTCTTTTCTCTTCCAAATTCTGCTTATATCATATGAGGTACTTAAGAGATCTGCAGCAAGCTGACTTATGTCTGTATTTTGGTGATTGGTAAAACTTTTTTCCGAAGGGATAACGTTTTGTTCAATAAGATTTCGATACTCACTTATTATAATATTATAAACCGGATTAGTCATTACGAGTTCATCTCTCTCCAGTTCATTTACAATAAAATATGCAACAGTAACAGGTTTCTCATCATTTTTACTTTCCGGAAAGAGTAATTCTTTTGGTCCGTGACTGACAAGCAGACGGATAATTTCTCTTTCATGCATTTCTCTTTCAACATGGGTATTGGTTTTGAAGGGGGATTGTGTGGTGTCTTTTTTTATATTTAAATCCTTTTGAGTAACATAACGATGTTTTTTATCATTATCCTTTTTTCTAAGCTCGTCTGCTTCTGTGTACAATACCTTCTCTTCAATATCAAGTATGCCGGCACACTCTTTTATATAGACCATTCTTGTTATAGGGTCGGGGATCTTAGCAACTGATCTGACTATATCGTTTATCATCATGGCCTTTTTAACAGGATCGCTTTTGGCATCATCGCTAAGCAGGCGAGTTTTAAATAATACAAAATCAAGCTCATTATTTTTCAAATATTCACCGAAACCTTCGGAATTTGTCTTCCTGGCATAGGAATCCGGATCTTCTCCTTCGGGGAACAGCAGTATTTTAACATTCATGCCTTCTTCAAGAATCAGATCCATACCTCTGAGTGAAGCTTTTAACCCTGCTTCGTCTCCATCGTATAAAATGGTTATATTATTTGTAAATCTTTTAATAAGCCTAATCTGATCAATTGTAAGAGCAGTACCAGAAGATGCAACTACGTTTTCGATGCCGGACTGGTGTAAGGAAAGAACATCGGTATAGCCTTCTACCAGATAACACTTATCATTTTGAACGATTGAACGCTTTGCAAAATATAATCCGTATAAAACGCGGCTTTTGTGATATATTTCAGATTCGGGGGAATTAAGATATTTTGCAGTGTTTTTGTCCTGCCGGAGTGTCCTCCCTCCAAAAGCAAGTACTTTGCCAGAGATAGAATGGACAGGAAAAATTATACGTCCGCTGAACCTGTCAAATGTTTTATCCCCTTTTCTTATTGTCAGTCCTGTTTTCTCGAGATATTCAATTTTAAAACCATTCTTCAGTGCCTCTAAAGTAAAACTATCCCATTTCCCGGGTGAATAGCCCAGCTGAAACTTATCAATAATTGTACGCCGGTATCCCCTTTCTTTAAGATATTCCATTCCTACGGCCAGCCCTTCCTCATGATTATGTAAAGATCCTGTGAAAAACTTTTGGGCAAAACCTGTAACAAGCAACATGCTTTCCCGATCATCCTGCTTTTCTTTTTCTTCGGTTGATATTTCTTTCTCAACTATTTCTATATCATATTTTTTAGCTAAAAATCTTAATGCTTCTATCCATGAAACATGTTCATGTTCCATCACAAAATTTACAGCATTTCCTCCCTTGCCACACCCAAAACATTTAAAGATACCCTTTGAAGGAGAAACAGTAAATGAAGGTGTTTTTTCGTTATGAAAAGGACAAAGTCCGATATAGTTAACTCCTCGCTTTTTTAGTGTGATAAAATCCTGAACAACATCTGTTATTTCGGAGGTGTCAATAATTTTTTCAATTGTTGATTGATCTATCATTTGGTTGATTTTGAAATGGTTGATGTCAGGAATGTTATATCCTCCATATGTGCTAAGTTAACCATAAGTTTTATAATACAGAATACAGTGTTTGTAGTTGAATTATAGAACAAGTTATATATAATTATTCGGGCTCCTGCCCCTGAGCAATAACTGGCAGATTTTGCAATATGAAATATTTTCCTTTTCCAGAATTCATTATTGAATCAACTGTTTTATTGCTTTTTTGTTACGAAGATGGTATATTTCGGAAACACAAAATAGATCGTATGAATTATTAATTAATTTATTTATACAACCGGCGGGCAGTCAGTAAACTGTCAGGAATTTGCAAAAATCCTTTCCGCTCTTATAAAGCCTAGCATATTAACTAATTGCTAAATACTTTGCAAATGAAGAATCTTGTTGTTTTAACCGGGGCCGGAGTAAGTGCCGAGAGTGGCATTAGGACATTCAGAGATATGGGTGGGTTATGGGAGGAATTCGATATCATGGAAGTAGCAAGCCCAGAAGGATGGGAAAGAGATCCGGCACTGGTCCGGAAGTTTTATAATGAGAGGCGTAAACAATTGCTTCAGTGCAAACCCAATAAAGCACATATAACACTGGCTGAACTGGAAAAGTATTATGATGTCGTCATTATTACTCAAAATATTGATGACCTGCATGAAAGGGCAGGAAGCAGCAGGGTCCTTCATTTGCATGGAGAACTTCGGAAAGCACAGAGTACAAAATTTCCTGAACTGGTTTATGATGTTGAAGGATGGGAGATCGGACCAGACGACCGGTGTGAAAAAGGCTTTCCACTAAGGCCTCATGTAGTTTGGTTCGGTGAGCCTGTACCAGCTATGGAACCTGCGATTGATATAACAATGAAAGCGGATCTATTTGTGGTTATCGGGACTTCCCTGAATGTATATCCGGCTGCAAGTTTACTTGATTATGTTCCTGGAGGTGTCCCTGTCTATCTAATAGATCCTCAAGATGTTATTTATGGGGGCAGGACACGGATTGAGATAATCAAAGAAAAAGCCAGTACAGGAACGGTGAAATTGTTTGAAAAATTAACCGGCAAAAAATATCCAATTTAAATGCTAATATTTCTTTATTACCTAATCCTGTTGTCACTTTTCTTGGTAACGAAAGCTGTCTATCCGCAGACTTTTAATGCCGGTATCACCGGGGGGATTAATATTTCTCAGATAGATGGTGATGGGTTTTCCGGGTATAATAAAGCAGGAGCAACTTATGGGATATTTGCCAATACTTTTTTTATGAATTCATGGGCCGGCCAACTGGAGATTAGTTATTCATCAAAGGGAAGCCAGCTGGAGACTTCAATAGAAAACCCTCAATATTACCGTATTGACCTGAAATATATAATGATACCTTTGTGTATAAGATATTTTATTACTTCTGAAATTGCCATTGAAAGTGGACTGGCAGTCGGTTATCTGTTTAATGTAAGGGAAAAAGATGAACTGGGTGAATTGCCTGATGCAAAACCTTTCGATAAAACTGAATTTTCTGCAATTACTGGGATTGCCTGGTTCTTTAAAGAGAGACTATCTTTAAATGGCCGTTTTTCATATTCTATCGTTCCTGTCAGGAAACATGCCGGGGGAGGTACATACTATTTTAACAGGGGACAGAATAATAATGTGATCTCTTTTATTTTGCAGTATCAGTTGTGATACAGTTAATGGTCAGGCAAAAGCCAGTGTAATGATACTTACCTTTACCCCATTATTTTTTAACAGTACAGAGGCACATGATTCCAACGTCGCACCTGTTGTTGCAATATCATCTACCAGCAGAATATGTTTATTTTCAATTCTTTCAGGGAACTTCACCCTGAAGTTATTTTTCACATTTTCCCAGCGCTCTATCCTTGATTTATTTGTCTGTGTTCCCGAGCCCAGAAATCTTACCAGAACACCGGTCATTACTGTTTTACCAAGGCTATCCGCAAGACCTCTCGCAAACCATTCACTTTGGTTGAATCCTCTTTGCTTTTGCCTGGACTGATGAAGTGGTACCGGTATAAGAATATCTGTATTTGCATATTTTCCCATTAGCGACAGTTCAGTTCCGTATATATTGCCAAGATAACGGGCAAGTTCAGGATGCCCTTTATATTTAATCTGATGAATTATTTTTCTGCATTTGCCGCCTTTTTCAAAATAATACATTGCCGATGCTTCCTCTATTAGCACTCTGCCCCAAAAAAGCTGTGCCATAGAGTTATTTTTCTCCATATGAAAATTTGTTTCCGGAAGGTAATAAAGGCAGCTTGTACAAATATACCTTTCCTGTTTCAGCAATACACAATCACATGCTGTGCAAAGGCGAGGATAGAAAAGATTAAAAAAATCTTTATATATATCGCATATCCTCATTCGATGCTTTGAATGATTTTTATTTATAAGTTACAAAATAAATGTGAATTTCTCTTGTAAAGAAGCAAAATTTTTTAATCTGTCAGCGTGTAGTTTCAGAAATGGTTTTTTTCTGCTTTAATTTTTTCAATCTCCTTATTTTTTGAACGTATAATTTTGTTTTTGCTTTGTAGTAGTGGAAGTGTATATAAAGAACAGAGAAGAAATCCTGCAATAATTGAAATTACAAGAGCAAGTGCCATAGAAGTATCGAACCTCCAGAACCATAATCTTATTACCACATCATGTGAGTTCTGAATAGCAAAGATAACCAGGAGCAGAGCAAATATCATTAGCAAAATAAGGCTCAGATGATGACTTTTTACAGTTTTTTCCTGAGGATTGTCATTTTTTAATGAGGCCATATGAATTATTATTAGGTTGGTAAACAGGAGAGTTTAGACTGTTAATTTACTAAAAATTAGTTGCTTTATAACAGTTTTGTGTTTAAACAGATGTTGCCAGCTGCTCTTATGCCGGTTCCATATTATAATGTTTGTTGATTCAGCGCTACTTTCTTGAAAGAAGTATTGAAAGACCTACAGCAACAAATAAAATTGGCCAGAAGAGCCCGGCTTCACTAGGATTAATATTCCATATATCAGGTATCAGAAAATAAAAGCCAATAGCTGCCAGAACAATACCCGGGGTTTTATCCTTTTCTGTAAGTGCAAATATTAAACCAAGTGCTACAAGCAATGTTTTCCATGAAAAGATGTACTCCGGAAGCAGCCGGGGAATAATTTCCAGATTGTTCAACAGGAGTGCAATACCAACAAAAATAAGAAATATCCCGAATACAATACTGCTCTTTTTACTTTTTCTGTCCATCATGTTTAACAAATAAGGTTAGTGCATGCAGGTATGCACACTAAAGCTCCGATCAACCGAATGAATAAAAAAATTTGATAACTGTACAAATATACATGAATTTCTCATCAGCTGAAAACTTAACAAAAAACAAGATTTTGCATGAGAAATCGACCTTCAGGTCAATTTTTTTTATCCGAATTTTTCATCAGACAAAATCAGCAAAAAGTAAAGCTGGCGCAATGAAGGTTATAACTGTAAATCGTCTGACAGAAAATTAATTCGTAATATTTTTTATATAATTTAACATCGAAATAAAACAAATATGGTGAATCAATAGTGGGTTATCTGTTACAAGAACAATTAACGTCAAAGATTCAGCATTGTTTCATTTGACCCTGTTATGAATGGCAAGTATTCTACAGTATATTCATGTCCAGATAACTAAAATGAAGAATTTATTTTTAGTCCGAAGAATTTTGCCCGGTGAGAGGTCCCGAGGTGAGTATTTAGATGTCAGTCACCCATATTAAAACAGAGATGCAGTCCCTGTTTTTATTATTTCATCAAGCACTTTGCTGGTACGTGCTGCTGTAATTCCCGTACTGGGACATTTACCCTTACCCTGAAGTTCGTCGACTATGGTCTGGATCAGATTTTGTTGGACATGTTCAGGACGGAGGTTTTTGAAATACCGGGTTTCTCTATCCACAGTCAATTCAATATCTGTAAAGTCAAAGCAGGAAAACACAATTTTGCCTTTTTCTCCGGCAACCTCAATCGAGTCTTCTTTCATATGTCCTGGTGCAGCGAAACTCCATACCGCGCTGCCTGCTACTCCCTTTTTGCACTTTAATCCTGCCGCAACATAATCTTCAGGCGGGTAAAGGTTCCGCTGGTTAAGGGCAAGTGAAGAAATTTGTTCAACAGGTCCGAGTATATAATCGATAAAATCCAGCTGGTGGCTTCCAAGATCAAAAATATAACCGCCTCCTGATATTTCTGGTATAACCCTCCAGGGCAGATTACTTTGAAAATCCTCGTCTTGGGGAGGAGTAAAAAACCTGATAGAAAAGAACAGGGGTTTTCCTATGATTTCAGAATCCAACAATTCCTTCACCTTCACAAAACCCGGAAGCATTCTCCTGTAATAGGCCACGAAAAGAGGCACTCCCGTTTTCTCAGAAACTTTTATCATTTCCTGGCATTCCAGGTAGCTTGTAGCCATCGGTTTTTCAACATATACCGGCTTTCCTGCTTTCATGGCCATTATCGCATATTCTGCATGAGACCCGGGGGGTGTAGCAACGTATACAGCATTTACATCAGGATCATTTACTAATTTTTGAGCATCGTCATACCATGCTGGTACATTATGCCGCATGGCGTAATCTTTGGCTTTCCCGGCATCCCGGCGCATAACAGCTGCCAGTCTTGAGTCTTTTATCTTATTAAATGCCGGTCCGCTTTTGACTTCTGTCACATTGCCGCAGCCGATAATGCCCCAGTTAACTGTATCCATATGATTTCATATTTTTAATTGTAATCTGCAATATGTAATGATATTTAGTGTAATTGCAATATTCCTCAATGTATCTTAATGATTAAAAAAGTCCGCTATTTTCCAGAATTGAAGAGGCAATGTACATATCAAGAGTGGTAGTTATTTTAATGTTTTCCTTTTGCCCTTTTACCAGATGGATCATATAACCGGCTGATTCAACCAGGTTAGCCTCATCGGTAAATTCTGGTTTATAAGGTTGCATGAATGCGTCTATCAATTGTCCGGATTGAAAAACCTGGGGAGTTTGTACCAATCTGAAATGTGAACGGTTGGCAGCGGAATTTTTCTCTCCATCAACTTTGCGGATCGATTCTGAAAGTTCAACTACCGGAATCGCATTACCGAGTATACCCGCGGTGTCGAAACAAGTGCGGATAAGTGCTTTGCTTATAATGGGTCTTACTCCGTCGTGTATTGCTACCAGGCAGCCTGGTTGAATTTTTTCCATAGCATTTTTTACAGAATGATGCCTGGTTTTTCCTCCAATAACTATTGTATGAGAAATATTAAACCTGTACTTTTTACAGAGAGTCTGCCAATATTTAACCTGATCTGAAGGAAGGGTAATTATGAATTCCATTAGCGGATCGTATTGGTGGAACGAACTGATGGTTCGCATCAAAACGGGAGTTCCGTTCAATAAAAGAAATTGTTTTGGAATATCACTGTTCATTCTTTTACCTGAACCGCCCGCTACTATAATTGTAATTTGTTTCACACCCGGATGATCTTTTGCATTATGAATAAATAGTCAGAAAACAGATGTGAATTTACAAAATGTTATATCAAATAAAAATCTGAAAAAATTTTATCCTGATGTAACGAAAACGGATTTTGTTCGTCATAAAACTAAAAGAAGTAAAAAATAACATCTGATGTCATGGAAAAACTTGATGAGTTAATAAGCTGTGAAGAGAATAGGATTGAGCATCTGATGGAAATCAGGGAATATCCTTCAAAATTTAGAGAATATTACAGAAATGATAGTGGCACACATAAGGAGATAAATGTAGAGCATGATATAGAAAAGGCCTATGAACAATTAGCCATATATAAGATTAGGAAACTTATGGGATTTTAGAGGGGTATCATGATCGGGATATATTTAAGACTATCATTTTAATCTGTTTTATAATGCTTTTCTAAAATAATTATCCATTATAAATTTCCGTATCATCATATTTATGTTTCATCATAAGCCGGATAATGCCGGTTTTTTTTATTGGCATAAATGATAAAAAATGGTTTTCAAAGGAAATTTTTTAACTTAGGCCCAAAAACAGGCTGAATCTATTAAAACCCAATACCGTTTTTGCAGCGTGCATGACCAGGTATGATAGCCATTGGCCCAAAGATAGAAGATCACCGGCATTTTGCCTCAATATTCTTTAATAACCGGAACATTAATAATATTTGATATGGAACCCAGAAAAGAAAACAGACTTGTGGGACGGAGACCTAAAATTGGAATAAGGCCCACAATTGACGGAAGACGTAAAGGAGTAAGAGAATCGCTTGAGAAGCAAACAATGGATATGGCCATCAGGGCTGCGGAGCTAATTGAAAATAATCTCCGGCATCCGGATGGCAGCAAAGTTGAATGTGTTATTCCTGATACCTGCATCGGCGGAGTTACTGAAGCAGCCTCATGTGCCGATAAATTTTCAGAAATAGGAGTGGGAGTATCCCTAACTGTTACACCTTGCTGGTGTTACGGAAGTGAAACCATGGATATGGATCCTTATTTGCCCAAGGCTGTCTGGGGTTTTAACGGAACCGAAAGACCGGGTGCCGTTTACCTTGCTGCCGTACTGGCTGCTCATAATCAGAAAGGATTGCCGGCATTCGGGATTTATGGAAGGGATGTGCAGGACAGTGATGATGATACTATTCCGGAGGATGTTAAAGAGAAAATATTACGATTTGCAAGGGCCGGACTGGCTGTTGCTACCATGCGCGGCACCTCTTATCTTTCGATGGGATCAGTTTCCATGGGTATAGCAGGATCAATTGTTGATGCCGGATTTTTTCAGAAATACCTGGGAATGAGGAATGAATATGTTGATATGTCTGAGTTTGTACGTCGTATAGATGAAAATATTTACGATAACGATGAATTTCAGCAGGCTATAAAATGGGTAAAGGATAATTGTAAGGAGGGTGAGGACAGGAATCCACCTGATAAACAACGATCCCGCGAGCAGAAGGACAAAGATTGGGAGTTTGTAGTAAAAATGACTCTCATTGCCCGTGACCTCATGGTTGGCAATGAAAAGCTCAAAGAGGCCGGATTTGGAGAAGAGGCTCTTGGTCACAATGCGCTGGTTGCCGGATTCCAGGGCCAGAGGCAATGGACCGATCATTTTCCAAACGGTGATTTCATGGAGGCAATGCTCTGTTCATCATTCGACTGGAACGGAATCAGACAGCCTTTTATGCTTGCAACAGAGAATGACAGCCTGAATGGAGTTGCAATGCTTTTCGGCCACCTGTTAACTGGTAGCGCACAGGTCTTCTCTGATGTGAGAACTTACTGGAGCCCCGAAGCAGTTAAACGGGTAACCGGATATTTGCCTGAAGGCATTGCATCAAAAGGATTTATTCATCTTATCAATTCGGGGCCATCTGCTCTGGATGGCACGGGAATGCAAAGTATTGAAGGTAAGCCGGCAATTAAGCCGTGGTGGGAAGTAACTGATGAGGAAGCCGGCCAGTGCCTTAAGAATACCACATGGGGGCCCGCAACAACTGAATATTTCAGGGGAGGGGGATATTCATCCACATTTCTGACTAAAGGGAGTATGCCTGTTACCATGTCCAGGATAAATATTGTTGATGGACTGGGCCCTGTGTTGCAGCTGGCAGAAGGATATACTGTCGGACTTCCGGAAAATATACATAATGTTTTGAACAACCGGACTGATCCTACCTGGCCTACAACATGGTTTGTTCCAAATCTAACCGGTAGCGGACCATTTACAGATGTATATTCTGTAATGGCAAACTGGGGTGCAAATCACGGTGCATATTCCTATGGACATATCGGGGCAGATCTGATAAGTCTGGCTGCCTTACTGCGTATTCCTGTATCTATGCACAATGTTCCAAACGACACTATTTTCCGTCCTTCTGCCTGGCCGGCATTTGGTATGGACCATGAAGGAGCTGACTACAGAGCGTGTGGAAATTTCGGACCATTATATAAATAAAATTATATTTTTAACCTCTCAAATATTGCCTCTTATGCTATTTTTGTATCTGGAAGCAGCAGGCAGGTTAATCAGATCTTTTGAAGATTATTGATATATCCGACCAGTTGATAAAATTTAAATATTTATTTGATGAACCTGATTTATTCTAATTATATTCATCTTTGCTGATGGCTAATGCTTACTGCTTATTTTTAATTAACAATATTTATTTATGAGAAAGTCAACTCCCCTTTTGCCTTTTATACTGGTAACCTCACTTTTCTTCATGTGGGGTCTGGCCAATAATATGACTGATACATTGCTGGCTGCATTTAAACGGATTCTGAGCATGAGTGATTTTCAGACATCCTGGATACAGATAGCTTTTTATGGTTCCTACTTCTGTCTTGCCTTACCAGCCGCAATTTTTATCAGGAAATTCACTTATAAGTCCGGTATATTACTGGGCCTGGGGATGTTTATCACCGGGGGACTGCTTTTTTATCCTGCAAGCCTTACCATGAGTTACGGTCATTTTCTTGGAGCCCTGTTCATTCTTGCCGGTGGCTTATCAGTACTGGAGACGACGGCAAATCCCTATATTATTGCGATGGGGCCGGAAGAAACCGGAACGCGGAGATTGAATTTTGCACAGTCATTCAATCCTATAGGATCAATTACGGGTGTCATCATAAGCAAATATTTTATTCTTTCCCATCTTAACCATGCAGGAGCAGCAGACCGGGCACTCATGACCCACGAAGAACTTGGTGTCATAAGAGCTCAGGAGCTAAATGCCATGATGGGGCCGTATGTGGGCGTTGCACTGTTTTTATTGGTGATCTGGCTCATAATTGCCACCACTAAAATGCCAAAAGCCTCTGACACAGAGGTGCGCCTTGACCTTAAAGCAAGTCTTGGCAGACTTTTAAAAAATTCCAGGTATACCAGCGGCGTACTGGCCCAGTTTTTTTATGTTGGTGCACAGATAGGAGTATGGTCTTTTACCATAAGATTTGTTATGCAGGAGCTTGGTACAAATGAAGAGCAATCATCAACATACTATATTGCCGCTCTGGTTGTTTTTACTGTCCTGCGTTTTGTTTTCACCGGATTGATGAAGTATTTCAGTCCACGCAATCTTCTTAGCATCTCAGCCCTTCTGGCTATTATCTGTACTTTGGGAGTAATAATGTTAAGCGGGTATCCTGCTGTTATATCACTGGTAGCAATTTCAGCCTGTATGTCACTGATGTTTCCCACAATATATGGTATATCGGTCCGCGGACTGGGTAATGATACGAAAATAGGGGCCAGCGGGCTTATAATGGCAATTCTGGGAGGTGCAGTGCTCACAGCTATTCAGGGACAAGTTTCTGACCTCACAGGCAGTATTAAATTAGCGTTTTTAGTTCCGTTGTTTTGTTTTGCACTTATTGCAATCTACGGTCGTTTCGGGACTTTCAACATTTTCCGGAAAGAGCCGTTAAGCTGATTTTCCCGATCCCGTAATGTAATGATTAATAAGCCGTGGCCACATTTTAAACCGGCAGTAGGGAAGGTGAATATATTATTCATTAAGTGACTGGATACCCTTATACTACGGGCCGGAAATAACAAATACCATTAGCATACTTCGGGGCTCTGCCCCGGGGTAGTTTCATTATCTTTTTAAAATTTCAAGGAATTTCTGGTATGCATTTTCCCATTTAGGGGACATCCCGGGGGTATATAGCCCGAAATCAAAAGAATTCCTTACAATTGACCGGATCTCTTCGATAGAACCGGCCTGTCCTTTTGCAATCATCTGCATAAGGATATTTCCTGCCGCCGTACCCTCTGCCGGTCCGGTAATCACCTTTTTCCCTGTGGCGTCAGCAGTAAACTGGCAAAGTAATTTATTCTTTGTGCCCCCGCCTATGATATGTATTGTATTAATCTGTTTTCCGCTCACCTCAGTAAGTTGTTCCATCACGTGCCTGTATTTAAGAGCAAGGCTTTCAAGTATCGCTCTTACATATTCACCCGGGGAAGAGGGCTTGCTTTGTGAGGTGAGCTCACAAAAATCATCTATTGCCGACAACATGTCGGGGGGATTGAAAAATTTTTCGTAATCCGGATCTATGAATGTTTTAAAAGGGGTTGCCCTGGCAGCCTCATCGATGAGTTGAGGATAATTGTATTCCTTTCCTGAATCCGACCATCTTTTTTGACATTGCTGCAACAACCATAGCCCCATGATATTTTTCAAAAATCTGAACGTTCCTCCTGCACCGCCTTCATTAGAAAAGTTATATTCCAGAGCTTTTTCGTTTACAATTGGAGAATTGAGTTCCAGTCCCATCAGCGACCAGGTCCCTGAACTTATATAGGCCCAGTCATCCCCGGTTGCCGGTACGGCTACAATAGCCGATCCAGTATCATGTGAACATGCAGATACCAAATTAGCCTGCCTGATACCGGTTTGACTGCAAATATCATCTTTTATAGGAGCGATGATTTCACCGGGAGCAATGATATCATTCATCAGTGAAGTATCCAACCCTACTTTTGCAAGAAGTTCCTCCTCCCATTGTCCTTTAAAAGGATTATACAATTGTGATGTTGTTGCAAAGCTGAATTCGGTTTTCTTTTCTCCTGAAAGAAGAAAATTCAGAAGATCGGGTATGAACATCAGTCTCCGGCCCATTTTTAGAACCGGGTCGTTATTAAGTTTCATTGCATGCAGATGATAGAGGCTGTTAAAAGGCTGCATGGAAATTCCGGTTAACGAATATATCTTTTCTGGGGGAACTATCTTATGAAAATCAGGCATTGCATCAGTTACCTGCAAATCACGATAGGCATAAGGGATACGGATAATGGTGTCGTCTTCAGACAAAAATCCGAAATCAACGCCCCAGGAATCGATGGCTACTGAGCAGGGCTGGAGTTTTTCTTTTTGGGCACAAATGCTCATAGCCCTGAGCATTTCTTCATAAAACCGATAAACATTCCAGTAAAAATGATTGTCCAGCGAGAGCATTCCGGTTTTAAACCTGTAAATTTCTTTGAGGGAAAGCTTGTTATTTTCAAGATATCCGCAAACGGCCCTTGAACTTTCAGCGCCGAAATCAAATGCCAGGTAGAGGTTATTGTTTTGCATAAATATTTATATTTTGTACTTGTAAGACCATCTTCTGATTTATGTAACTTTTATCTGTGTTGTTTAAGGGTTCGTACTAATAAAGATTTAAGGAAAGGGCTCTAAAATACAAAAAAGAAGCCATTTGCAATAAAACAAATGGCTTCCGGAGATTTTCCGGTCAGGAATAAGGCTATTCCTCTTCTCCCATATAAAGGAAACGCTTAATGCTTTTTTTCGGTGTCTTTTCAAACTCTTCAGGATATATCCGTATTTTATGAAGATTCATGTAAACCGGCAGCTCATTGTTAAGATCTTTGCGATGGTTCTCCATTATGGCTTCCAGGTTTGTATCATCAATGCCGGCATTTTTGGCAGCTTCATGGTCAGGATATACCAGTGCAACCAGCCGTCCTTTATTTTCAATCACAACCGACTCAAGAACATAATGCATGTTATTAAGTTTTGCCTCAATTTCTTCAGGATATATATTTTGGCCTGAAGGCCCCAGTAACATGCTTTTACTCCGGCCTTTGATATAAACGAAGTCATCTTTGTCAATTACTCCCAGGTCTCCTGTGTGAAGCCATCCGTCCTTATCAAGTACATCACTGGTTGCTTGTTCATTTTTGTAATATCCAGTCATCACATTTTCTCCGCGCACCATTATTTCCCCAACTTCATTATAAGGATCTTCAGAATCTATCTTTACTTCGAGAGTGTCAACCATTTTGCCTGCGGACCCGAGTCTGGTTTTATCCCAGTTTGCATAACTTATAAGTGGACCGCATTCGGTCATGCCATATCCGATAGAGAAAGGGAAGCCTATCTTATTAAAAAACAGTTCTACATCTTTGTTTAAGGCTGCACCTCCAATGACCACCTCATGAAAATTACCCCCAAAAGCATCGGTTAACTTTTTATGGATCTTTTTATAGATTAAGTTATTGATACCGGGTACCTTGAGCATAAATTTGACGGAAGGTTTTTCAAGAACAGGAAGAAGCTGTTTCTTGTAGATTTTTTCAATTACCAGAGGTACTGCAAGTACAAGTCTGGGCCTTATCTCTTTAAAAGCTCCTAATATGATTTGAGGAGACGGGGTTTTGGTAAGAAAGGTTATATGACATCCCAGCGTAAAAGGGAACAGGAATTCAAAAGCACATCCATAAGAATGTGCAAGGGGGAGAAAAGACACTATTGCATCTCCCGGTTGAAGTGGCATGTTGTTATGCGCATATACAATATTAGCAATAAGACTGTTATGTGGTAGCATGACTCCTTTGGAAAACCCTGTTGTTCCTGAAGTATAGCTAATGACGGCCAGATCGTTATTCGGTACTTCTGCAAGGGTAAAGTTTCCCGTATTAAATCCTCCATCATATTTTTTCTCAAAAAGATCATCAATGGAAGCAAGTTTTTCTTTTAGCCCAATCTTCCCTGCATGAGAAATCAAAGAAAAATCACTAATTGAAAATATGGCCTGAAGCCCGGCCATTTCAGTTTCTTTCAATGTTTCCAGAATATTTTCGGCGACAAATAGAACTTTGGAATCGGAGTGGGTTACAATGTGATGTACGTCTTTAGGCTTGAAATCCGGAAGAATGGGAACTATCACTGCACCATAAGATATGGTGGCAAGGTAGACTATTGTCCAGTGAGCTGAATTCTTACCAAGAAGGGCTATATGATCGCCTCTTTTAATGCCGCCCTGTTCAAATGCTATATGTATTCGTGCTATCCTATGGGCTACATCGGAATATTTATAGCTTGAGCCTTTGTAGTCTGAAAAGGCTTGCTTATCCCAGTTGTTTTTAATACTGGTTCCAATAAACTCAATAAAATTTTCTTTCATCATGGTTAGTGCCGGGATTGGTTTAAACGTAAATGTACATGAATTTTTTTTATCCGAATTTTTCATCAGACAAAATCAGCAAAAAGTAAAGCTGGCTAAATGAAAAATCGACGAAGTCAAAATACACACATACGGATGAAAAAAATTGATTTCGTCGATTACACATGCTTTTTTAGTGCTTTTAAATAGATCAGAGAAGAATTACATTGTATGACGATTCACGGATTGAAAAGCATTTTTTCCGAGCCCTGACTAAGTAGCATAAATGATAAATAATCTGAATACTTTAAATAATATAAGTTAAAGCGAAGCGATTCATCCTGTAAGTGAAAATTTTGTATTTTATTGACGAAATTTTTACTTCTTGTTTTTAACAGTATAAATGTAAAAAATTTTAAACAATATCATTTATTCCGGAAAGAAAAATTGTAACCTTCGTTATTTACTATTTAAAATATGACTCGTGTGATACTTCCGGATTTTATCTGATGAGATGAATTGAAGATTGCTGTGATGTTCAAATAAAAAAATAATTTAAAATGCCAGAAAATATGGATTTTGTATAACTAAGTTGTGTCTTTTTACGTAAAATTTAAAAATTAATATTAACCATTGCATAAGAGACTAAATATTTTGTGATGAAGCAGATAATTGTTCCACTCGATTTTTCGAAAGAATCTATGAACGGGCTTGATCTGGCCTTGATAATTTCTTCAAGAACAAAAGCCAATATCCAAATGGTTTATGTTGTTAAAAGAAGCTCGGATTTCTCTCAAATTTCCCGGGATGAGGAAAACAGTTTCGCCAAAAACAGGTTTATGGAAATTCAGGAAGAGTATGCTCATAAACTTCCTGATGGAGTTGAGTTGACATATATAATAAAAAAAGGGAAGATCTATGATGAAGTTGTGGAGCAGGCTGAGTCTTTTGAAGGTTCTCTGATCGCAGTATCTACCCATGGGGCCTCGGGTTTTGAGGAATTATTCATCGGGAGCAATGCTTTAAAGATAATAACTGCAAGCGAATGCCCTGTATTTGCTATAAAATACGGAATTGTTCCTAACAATATCGCAAGGATACTTCTTCCGGTTGATTACACAATGGAAACCCGGCAGAAAGTACCATATACTCTTAAGATAGCAAAACATTTCGGGGCAAAGGTTCACGTTATGGGCGTATCGTCAGGGAATGATCCGGATCTTATGCAAAGGATCAAATCATGGTCAAATCAAGTTTCGGATTATTTTGAAGAGAATGGAATTGAAACAGTTGTCACCATACGTAAGGGAGAAGACATTCCCGAAACGATAATTGAATATGCCCGTAACGAGAAAATGGACCTTATTTCAATTATGACTGAGCAGGAATCTTCATTCCGGAATTTTTTACTGGGCAGTAATGCCCAGCAGATGCTCAGCAAATCTCCTGTTCCGGTTCTTTGCGTTACCTCAAAAGATCTTCAGCTTGGCGCAAGATTCAAAAAATACCGGGGAATACCGCCGGCATGACGAATTATTAATTTTTAGTTTCCGGGAAAGGGTATTCGTACGGATCCCATTCCATATCGGGATCCAGTGGATATATCGGTCTTTGTATGTTCTTATAGGGAAGTTTTTCAACAACCTGGTATGCCATGCCCGGGGTTAATGCCATTATCGACTTTGGAGCTATTTCCCGTAATTCGGGATACAGATAACCCAGTTTCACTACAACTATTTTATAGCCCAGGGGATCAATATTCAAATCATTAAAATCCCCGATCCTTGTAAATGAACGCCGCTGGCTCAGAAGAACAACATCTATACCTGACACATTGACAATGGCAGCGGTATCATTATGGCTGGTTTGGGTAATGCTTTTTACAAATCCATCTACTGGGAGCGGGCTTCCAAAAACAGTATCCAGCTTACCCCCGATGTCCAATTTAACTCTTGATCCGGTTCCATTTTCAATGCATTCCAGAACAGCTTTCCTGTCAACGATGCCCGCCACAACAGCATCTTTTACACCCTTTGCAATAAGCCTTTCCAGAACCAGGGGAATGTCACCCGCAGCTCCGGCAGTAGTATTATCTCCGGAATCTGATATATATACCGTTTGGGCAGGATCATCAAGGGCAACATCTATAGCATCATCAATTTCCGCCACAGGTACTTCAAATTCAAGTTCGCTACGGATATTCCAGATATCTGCCGCTAATTTTCTTGCTTCGTTCTCGGCCATCGCCATGTATGAAGAATCTTCAGCTACTACCTGAACGGTGATGGATGTCCTTTTAAGATCGGACCAGGCACAGCCTATAAATACGGATGCATCCAGAATTCCCTCTTTTTCTGATATTTCCGGGAGCCTTTCATAAATCGAATATAGCGGTTCAACGAAAGTAATACCCTTTTCTCCTGGAATAAGGACAGGTACAGGAATGTGAACAATAGCGGGTTTCATGGAATTTTTGATTGCCCCGGTAAGCAGTTGAATGGCCCGGATCTTTGTTTCATTTCCATCCACATGAGGAGCTGTTCGGAAAGCTGTAAGAATATCGAGCTCATTAACAAAGCCGGCCGACATATTTCCGTGCAGATCGAAACTGCCACTGATCAAAACATTTTCTCCCGCCACCTTTCTGATCTCCTTAATGAGATATTCCTGAGCATCTTCATAGCCCTCTGCATGCAGAGCTCCATGCATGTCCAAATATATCCCGTCAATTTCACCGGATTGCCTTACCCCTTCAGTTATTTCTCCCATAAACTTTTCGAAAGCTTCGCGTGAAACTACCCCGTAAGGTCTTGCATAGGCATGAAGGGTGGGGATAAACCGGGTCTGCGTACCGGAAAAATGCTCTGCCCATTCGGAATTTTCCAGAACCTCTTCTCCCCTTAGCACTGTAAAATCCCCTTCCATTGTCAGATCGGTTGAAAAAGTATTGGATTCATGCCTGATACCGCCTGTGAGTATACGTATAGGCCGGTTCTCTGTATCAGAACATGAAATAATTAATAAAGCAATTATGACTGTGACAGTCCACTTTTTCTTTATCGTAAAAGTCATAAACTATTTGTGTTTAAATTTGATAACATATTATCAGGAGCGGCTATTTTAGATTTTATAAGATACCGGGCACTTTTTCATCCTGTCTTGCCTGAGCATTAACCTGCCTGTGCATACTTCATTGCTGTAAATCCCAGGTAACTTCAATATCCCAGTTAGACCGGGTTGCTATGACTTCTCCATAAAAGACTGTTCGTTCCGGTTGTATCCCTTTCAGGTAGTCTCCGGGATCCCATTGATTATTGTTATTGGTATCGAAGATTACTTTGAGCCTGTATTTCTGAGGCTGAAGGTAATCAAACGTAACAGGTCCGTCTCTATCGAGAAAATCTTCTTTTAGTACATTTTCTGATTCATCAAGAAGTTGCACAATTATATTGGTGTCCACTCCGGCCATAGTTAGCAATATCCTTCCATAATGGTCGCCGGCCCTTGTTGTGAAATTAAAATCGATACTGTCAGATTCTTTATCAAAAATGCTTATGAAGGCACCGGGTTCAGCCGTAAATTTATAATCCATGCCGGGAATCCAGTCTGTTTTTATAAAATACCTTCTTATTTCCAGGGAATCGCGGATTAATTCAAAATCTTGAGACTGCTCATCACTTTCCTGCACCGTCAGCAGATCTGTTTTTTCATTGTCTGTCTCCCGCAATGGCTCTGAAAATTTTATTCCAAGATCTTTGTTTAGTTCCTGGTTCCCTTCAGAGGGGATATCAAAATCATATTCGAGGTTGTCTTCAGGTTCTGTGGATTGCTCCTGTCTTCTTGTTTGCCTGGGAGTGGTGTAATTCATATTTACCGTATCTCTGATAATTTCCAGGGAGTCTGACGGACCGGTTGCCAAGTAGGTAGCAAGAAATTGCAAATTATCGGTATTTCTGGTACCAGGGTCGGTTATCCAGTATATTATGCTGTCATTATGTAAGTTTCTCTCAACCATTGCCCAGTCTTCCGGCGGTTCAAAATTGAGAGGCTCTATAGTCCATTCTTCCTTGAGAGGTAGATTAAATACAAAAAGGAGTTGCTCCCTTGACGGTCTCTCGGTTAAATCTAAATATTGCCTACCGGTTTCTTCATTAAAAAGGAATAAGGTATCGCCTGAAGCGAAACCAAAAGCATGTTTATGCTCAGTGTTCAGAGTATCAGGAGGAGTAAAATTTTCACTGTTTTCATTATTTATCTGTCCCAATGTATCTTCTGGTTCTGCGATGACAGTGGGCCCTCCGGTAATATTTTCTGGTACGGATTCATCGTGCCAATTAATACCGGCAGAATCAGGAAGTGAGGAATTTCCTGGCTGCTGCTTATTAATCTGATCTCCGGCGTTTAGGGTGTCTGGTATTATAAATTGATCGCGGAATGCGATAGGTTCTTCTCCGGGCCTGTCATATAAGTAATTATTATTCACATCTCTCAGGGCAAATACCAGAAATGTATCTGCCCTCAGATTATTTAGCTGAAAGCGTCCGTCTTCTCCCGTGCGGTTGGCATATAGCGGAATTTGCTTGTAGGGGATCGAATCCTGCAGTTCATTATATAACATAACTATTACATCTTCGGCAGGTTGATTGTCAAAAGCATTTAAAACGGTGCCGGAAAAGCTCAGAGAATCGATAACATCTCCTGTAGAAAAAACAAACTCGAAATTCGAATATGCGTTTCCCTCATTAAGGTCCACTATGGCATCGCCAAAATTCAGGGTATATGTGGTGTTTGGTATGAGTTCTGTTTTAAGGTCAATATACAGGTTCCTTCCCCTTACCCTGAATTCGGGATTTTCTGTTTGGGGGGGCGTGATAATAAATTGCTGATTAATATTGCGCAATTGAATGAATTCATCAAATTCAATTTGAATGTCTGTCCCCGAAATTCCTGTGGAGTAGTTGGACGGGGTACTACTCACAATTTGGGGGGGTATACTGTCCCTGGGGCCGCCTGTGGGTGGCACGATATTGGCACAACGCGGGAACAGGGAGATCACCATGCTTAATATCAGCAGGATCACCAGCAGATATGATATTTTATGATTCAATATTTTGATTTTTTTGATGCAAACTTACAAACTTTAGTCAATCTTTGAAACCCGCGGTCTCAGTTAAAGTCCCCTCCTGCGATGGTGGATAACCCGATTTTAGCGGATTATTTACTCAATAGAAAGTTGTCAAAATCCGGTTAAGGCACTAAGAAAACAATCAAACTGCCAATAACTTTTAATTTAATCAGAAATTTTCCTGACCTGCCTTGCCATGGATTTTATAGAACGACTTTTTCAGACTAAAGAACGGGGCAGTATATAATTAAATTATAAATTAAATATTATATAAGCCCTTCTTTTTACAATTCTTTTATAAATTTACCCCTCAATAAATTTTGTTGTTATGTTGCTTACTTCCATTACCTGGAATGTAGATCCTGAAGTATTCAGAATTGGCAGTTTTGCCATTCGCTGGTATGGTCTGCTTTTCGCCTCAGCCTTTTTGTTCGGATACCTGGAATTTCTTAAGGTATACAAGAAAGAAGGCATTTCAGTTGAATTGCTTGACAAACTCACCATGTATGTTGCAATTGGCACAATAGTCGGTGCCCGGCTTGGGCACTGCCTGTTTTATGAACCCGAGTACTATCTCAGCAATCCTGTTGAGATACTTAAAATTTGGCGAGGAGGACTGGCAAGTCATGGAGCTGCTATCGGGATACCTGTCGCACTTTATTATTATTCCAAATCTATCAGGAGGCCCATTTTGTGGATACTTGACAGAATCGGTATTGTTGTGGCTCTTGGAGGGTTTTTTATACGAATGGGAAATCTGATGAATTCAGAAATATATGGTGTTGAAACCAACCTTCCCTGGGGATTTATATTTGTCAGGGCCGGTGAAGTTGTGCCAAAACATCCTACCCAGATATATGAAGCACTTTCGTACCTGGCGATATTCTTGCTGCTCCATTTCCTCTATTGGCGTTCTGACGGAAAGCCCAAACAAGGGGTTTTATTCAGTATTTTTTTGATATTGCTTTTTACAGTAAGGTTTTTTATCGAGTTTATCAAAGAAGTTCAGGTTGAATTTGAAACCGGAATGACTCTTAATATGGGTCAATGGTTAAGTATACCTTTTATTCTCGCCGGATTTTTGCTATTGTTCCGGAGTTATAAAAATAAATCGGGGCAGCCTGAACGCGGCAGAAAAAAATAGTTGCCCAACAGGTTAAATATTTTTGGGATGCGCAAATACCTAGCTCTGCTAATTTTTATGTTTCTGTTGATGCCCGCCAGGTTTTATGCTCAACAAAATCCCTTGCTCCTAAGTCTGGACAAAGCTCTTGAAATGGCTTCTGACAACTATTATCCGATTCGTATTGCTGAAGCGGAAATAGAGCTTGCCAAAGGCAAAACAGGTGGTCTTTCCATGCTCCCCCCAACGGAAGCCTTTTTTCAAAAGGGAGAGCTCTTTTCTCCCCGCAATGATCATAATCTCGAAATTTTGCAAAGCTTCGGCTCTGTTCCTTCATATTTCGTAAGAAAACAGATTGATTCTAAAAAGCTGGAGCAACATCATATAGTGTTGGAGATGACTCAAAATGAACTCGAAATGAAGGTAAAGCAGTATTGGTACAGATGGCTTTACCTTTATGAGAAGCAAAAGCAGATGGACAGGCATTTGTTCTATTTCAGGGAAAAGCAGAGGATTGCCGAGCTGCAATATAAGGCAGGGGAAACAGAATTGATTGAGCTGTTAAATATCAGAACAACCACTGCAAAGGCAGAAACAGACCTCTCCAAGATTAAATCAGGCATAGAAATGATTGCCAATAACCTCAGGCAACTCATTTCCTGGGATAATGATATATTGCTGCCGGACATAAATCTTGAAATGTATCTTATTGATTTTTCTTCAACAGAAAAAAATTTTTCAGGTGATAATATGCATACGGAGTATTACCGACTTCTTTCCGAGATAGCCGGTCTCAACAAATCCCTTGCCCGGACCAGATTGTTCCCTGAAATATCTGCCGGGGTTTTCAACCGCAGCATCGAAGGCTTAAATGGTTTTACAGGTTGGCAGATAAGTTTGGGAATTCCTTTATGGTCCTTGCCATTTCGCAATGAGATCAGGCAATCACGTATACTCGAAGACATTTCTCATTATGAAATGGAAAGTAAAAGAGATGAAATGAAAATTATAATAAACAATATTATCTATAAACTTGATCAGCTTTACGAAGAGATAGTATATTACAATCAACATGCACTGGAAAATGCTCTAAACATAGAGGAGACCGTCCTGCTTCAATATGAAAGGGAAGATATTGAGTTTGATCAGGTATTTAAATCAATGAAGAATGTTTATAAAATTCGTCGTGGATATCTCACAGCTCTGAACGAATATAATCAACTTGCCATTCAACTTGAATATTATGTTAAATAGGTACTCTGTCCCTGTCATTAAATGGCCTTCCCGTTATGTGTTAAAGATTCTGGCCATGATATATTTATTTGTCTGTGCCTGCGGCAACACAGATCAAAACACTGCAGATATGGAGCATTTTGGTGAGGATGAAATACCTGCAGCCGGGGTCCAGAACATTCAGCATAAATTGGTAACCGGTAAGCCGTATCGCACTGTGCTTCCGGGAAAAGGGATATACCGGGCCAGGTTGAATTTAAATTATGATAATTATTCAGGAGTATCATTACCTATGGATGCTTTTATAAATAAAATTCTGGTTAAAGAGGGACAAAAGGTAAAAAAGGGCGATCCGCTTTTTGTAATAGGTCATCCCGGACTCTACAAGCTGCAATCAGCATTTATTGAAGCAAAAGAGATGACCGCTTATCATGAACAGGAATTACATCGTAAAGGAGATCTTTCTCTTGATTATGCCTCATCATTGCGTAGCTTTCAGATTGCCGAACGCGATTATAAATCTGCACTGGCTTCTCTTGAAGCATACGATAGAAAGCTTTCATTTTTGGGCATATCCGGCGATAGCATCATTAAATCGGGTATGGTTGATGAGATAGAAATTTATGCTCCGTTGGAGGGTACAGTAATAAAATGTATTTCAGGCACAGGGAAATTTTATAATTTGGGTCATCAGGTAGCCGGGATTTTTTCTCCGGGCAATTTTACGGCAGAAACTCATATGGACCTTTCGGATGTTAGGGAGTTTCAAGAATCTGATGATTTTTTTTTCACTCCCGGACTTGAAAACAGTAAATCAATCCCTGTAACGCTGACCGGCATCAGTCAGTTTATCACTAAAGACCAGTTGGTTACGGGGTTTTTTCGGCTCAATATTAATGATCAGGTAATTGCATCTGCTGGCGAAATATTTAAACCCGGACTTAATGGCTGGATAAGCCATGAAAAAAAGCCGGAGGATTCAGTATTGGTTCCCGCCGGCTCTGCAATAACCTGTGAGGATGGCCGTTTTATTTTTGCATTCCATAATAATAAATACATGAAGATTAAGGTTATTACTGGCATAAACATTGATGGAATGGTAGAGATCAAAAATCCGGGGAAATTACCTGATGGCGCGAAGATAGTATTTCAGGGGGCAGAAATTCTCAACAACTATTTTGCAAGCGCTGTCGACAAGACCTCAGAAGAATGAGATGGAATTATAATAATACCTGGGGGCTATAATATTTATTAAATAAATGGCATAATTTTACCCCTGACAAATAAAAGCATAGTAAGTTGAATTTAAACTGATTGAATAGAATAATGGGAACGAGCATCGATAGATCCGGCACAGAAGGATCAGGAACAAGACCAAAAATGACAGGTAAGAAGCTTACCTATATATTGATTTCACTTTCAGCAGCGCTGGTGCTTCTGATTGCTGTAATGGGTTGGCTTCTTTATGATAGAAAACAGGAAGCTATTAAGCTGGAAGAGGTGACAAGGGAAAAATTTGAGTTAATTAATGAACTTGAAGATTTGTCGCATGAGTATGATGCCCTTCAGACAGATAATGAGAATATGAATGCCGAACTGGAGACGCGTCAGGAGGAAATAACCAAACTTATTGAAGAACTTAACCGTACCCGGATAAACAGTGCTGCCAGGATAAGTGAGTACCGCAGTGAGCTTGGAACGCTCAGGGATGTTTTGAAAAGTTATATTGTGCAGGTTGATTCCCTTAACAGAGACAATATAAGATTGAGGGAGGAAAATATGCAGGTAAGGCAGCAGGCGGTGGTTGCCGAAAGTCAACTGGAACAGGAAATAAAAGTCAAGGAGGAACTTTCTGAGAGAGTGGACCTTGGATCGAGGTTGATGGTGGAGAATCTTGAAGCTTTATCAATAAACCGCAGGGGACGTGAAACTGACCGGATAGGAAGGGTTGAACAGATTCAGGTTTGTTTTACCCTAAAAAGGAATGCAATAGCAGAACCCGGGATGCGGACGCTTTATATCCGGATTATCCGGCCTGATAGTCTGGTGCTGACAACTTCAGCCGATAATATTGTGATGGTGGATGAGGAGGAATTAATCTATACTGCTTCCCGGGATGTCAATTATGAGAATATAGATATTGATGCATGTATATATTATAATGACGATGGAAGCTTTATCCCGGGCGTTTACCAGGTGAATGTTTATACTGAGGGATATCAGATAGGTTCAGGTGAATTTTCGTTGAGGTAGATCAGGAAAATATCAGGAAAAAATAATCTGTAATTAGTTTTCATTCGAAACATAATTTTTATAAATTTATACGGTAGAAACACTAGTTGGTCCGGACGGAACTATCCGGCATGGATATTTAGAGATAAATTGCTTTTAACATCCGATTTTTGCAAATAAATTTATTTTAATTAGTAATTACTTAAACAATAAACAATGGAAGCATTAAAGAGATCAATTTACCTGGCTGCAACTGTCTTTTTTATCGGGATATTCAGTATTTCCTGTGGCAGCAGGCAGGAAGGGGAATCGCGTGCCATTACCGAAAATAAGGAAAGAGAAGAACTTACCGCCCGTCAGGTTGAGGATGTGGAGGAATATCCAATACCAACTTCCGTTGAGGTTGTTGAATTACTTCAAAGGGCTGGTGCTCCTTATATTCTGGGAATATCCAATTCCCCTTCGAATGTTGACAAGTATTTTACTGAAAGAAGTAAAGCATTAAATCTCGGAGTCTATGGTGCCGACCTTAGCTATGCCGCCACATATGAGATGAACCAGGACATCAGAAGGTACCTGCAGGTATGCAATCAGCTTGTAGATGAACTTAATGTTTCAACAACCTTTAACCAGGATTTTGTTGATAGAGTAGAAAATAATCTTGACAATAAAGATTCGCTTATTTATATTGTTGCCGAGTCGTTTATTGATACTTATAATTATCTTACCGAAACGCGCAGACCCGATCTTTCTCTATTGGTTATGACCGGAAGCTGGATTGAGGGAATGTACCTTACCTCGCAAATTGCTATTGGTGCCAGGGACAATACTGAGATCACTGATATAATTCTTCAGCAGGATGAGCCACTTGAAAAACTTCTTTCTCTCATGGATGATCTGGAAGATGATACTTATGTAAGTTCTTTATATCCCGGCCTGGAAGATATTTATAAGTTCCTTGAAAATCTTGAATCGCCGATGGCAAATGATGAACTGGACGCATTTGTTGAAAAGATCGAAAATATCAGGTCAGATATAATTGAATAGGGTTTTTTATTTTTTTTAATTTAAAAAGGCCGGCATTATGTTTTTAGCCGGCTTTTTACATTCGCGTGTATTTAAATTGTATAAAAAATTTTCATGTACATCTGGAATCATTTATCGTGCCTCCTGGTATAATGATTTAAAGTGACCTTGTTTAATCAGGGCGGAATAAATAGTTAAATTCTAATATGCAATAACAATGAGTGAATCAATTTTAAATGCATTGATTCATTTGTTTGCATTAATAGCCAATGTAAACGAAAAAAGGATCTCTGAACGGGGTAAGATGGTGGTTTTATCCTATCTGCGGCAGCATCTGGATGAATCCATTGCTGTTGAATATTTAAAGCTCTTTAACGATTATTCAGATTTTTATGCCCGCGAACTGCAGAATATAGATGCAGGTTCAAAGGTAGATTCCCTGCTAAAGGATCAGGTAATAAATATCTGCGGGCAAATTAACCATGACCTGCATCATAATGAGAGAATCATTGTTTTCTTAAGGCTCCTGGAATTTATAAATGAAGATAATATTTTTTCTGAACCCGAACGTATATTTATCAGGACGGTAGCTGACAGTTTTAATATATCTCCTGAAGAAGTTAAGGATGCCAAGGCATTTATTCTGGAAGACAAAAATGAGAATATTGATCCCCATAATCTTTTGGTAATTAAAAAACCAAAAAAAACCCTTGCTGATGACCTCGAAGGGGCATGGGTTGAAAATAATAAGCCCCGGGATCAAAATTCGAAAAGAATCATTGAGAGAGAGGCTCTTGATGGGAAGATAATCGTTATGATTATAAGGAGTACCGGGATGTTTGTCTTCAGATATAAAGGAAATGATAACCTTAATTATGAAGGAAAACCTTTGTTAACCGACCGGTTTTATATTTTTAACCGGGGCGGGATAATCAGGGGAGATAAAATTGCACCCATATATTATTCTGATATTTCATCCCGGTTTTTTCGGAGTCATGCAGGAATAAAAATTGTTTTGACGGCTGATAATATTGAGTTCCGTTATCCTTTGAGTGATAATGGCATCCGGCCATTTAGTTTTTCTGAAGAGTCGGGTCAGCTGATCGGAGTGATGGGTGTAAGTGGTTCGGGCAAGTCTACTCTTTTAAATGTTTTAAACGGTAAGCTAAAACCAGATAAGGGCAGGATACTGGTAAATTCTTACGATATTCATAAAGATGCTGACAGAATTGAAGGACAGATAGGCTATGTGCCCCAGGACGACATGCTTTTAGAGGAGTTAACAGTTTACCAGAACCTTTATTATAATGCAAAATTATGTTTTGGAAATTTAAAGGAAGAGAGAATAGTAGAAATTGTTGAAAAGGTGCTTGCCAATCTGGGGCTCGATGAGATTAGTCATTTACAGGTAGGAAATCCTTTGAAAAAATTCATAAGCGGGGGGCAGAGAAAAAGGCTTAATATAGGTTTGGAATTATTACGGGAGCCTTCCGTGCTTTTTGTAGATGAACCTACTTCCGGACTGTCTTCACTTGATTCAGATATTGTTATGGCTCTGCTTAAGGAGCAGGCAATGAAGGGGAAACTGGTCATTGCCAATATTCATCAGCCTTCTTCTGACAATTTTAAACTCCTTGATAAGCTATGGGTAATTGATAAGGGAGGTTATCCCATATATAACGGGAACCCGCTTGAAGCACTGGTATATTTTAAAACCATAAGCGGACATGTTAATGCCGGCCAGACAGAGTGCAATTGTTGCGGTAATATATCATCTGAGCAGATACTTAAGATTGTTGAAGCAAAAGAGGTTAGCCGCTCGGGGCACCACACCCAAAAAAGGAAGATCCCACCTGCAAAATGGTATAAATATTACAAAGAAAAAATTGCATCAGGCATTAGCATTAAGCCCGGAAAAGATGTAATGCCCCCCAATATGTTTTCTCTTCCCGGCATTGAAAACCAGTTCATGATTTTCAGCATTCGAAATTTTCTATCCAAATTGAGTAACCGTCAATACCTGCTTATCAGTTTACTTGAGGCACCCGTTCTTGCTTTTATTCTTGGTTACTTTACCAAATACCTGTATGAAGGAGAATATATCTTTGCAGAAAATGTAAATCTCCCCTCATTTCTATTTATGGCTGTGATTGTTGCTCTTTTTCTTGGTATGTCTGTAAGTGCGGAGGAGATAATAAAAGACAGAAAAATTCTTGAAAGGGAATCATTCTTAAATCTTAGCTGGTTTAGCTACCTTAGCTCGAAGGTGGGCTGGGTGTTTCTTGTTTCCGCTATTCAGATGATCACTTTTGTTATTGTGGGGAATTTAATTCTCGAGATCAGGGGGATGACTTTGACTTATTGGTTAATACTTTTTAGTACTGCATGTTTTGCTAATATGCTGGGATTGTTAATATCCTCCGCTTTCAATTCAGTGGTTACAATATATATCCTTGTACCTTTTTTACTTGTTCCCCAATTGCTTTTGGGGGGTGTCGTGGTGAAATTTGATGAATTGCATGACAGCGTAACCGATAAGATACATGTTCCGCTTGTGGGAGATCTTATGGCTTCACGGTGGGCTTTTGAAGCTCTTGCCGTCGAGCAATTTGCCGGTAATAATTTTCAGAAACATTTCTTTGAGTATGAACAACAAAACAGTGATGCTTCTTTCAAGGCATCATTCCTGATTCCCCGTCTTCTTGCCAAAGTTGAACTTATTGAAAGGGATATCAGGCTGGGTACTGTTACTGAAGAAACAGAGAAAAACCTTACTATTCTTCGCAATGAAATAGATTACCTTAGAAGAGCTTCGGGATTAATGCCGTTTGAATATATTGATAATATCAGTGTTGACGGGTTTACAGAAATGGTTGCTGAGGAAGTCTCCGGTTACCTTATCTACCTTCGCCTTCATTTTTCCAATGTTGCACGGGAAGCCGCTGCAGAAAGAGACAGCATTTATAAAACACTCGAATCAGAAATGGGCCCCGGTGAACTTTACCATCTCCGGCAGAATCATCACAACAAAGCGCTTTCAAATATGGTGCTGAGGCGGAATGAGATAAACGTGATTTACGAAACAGATCAAAGGCTTGTTCAGAAAAAGGATCCGGTTTATCTTATTCCCGATTCAAATATCGGGAGGGCACACTTCTATGCTTCGGTAAAGATATTCAACAATGATCAGGTCAATACCTTATGGTTTAATCTTTTTGTCTTATGGCTGATGACACTGATTCTTTTTCTTTTTATTCTTGTGGAAGCTCCCAGAAAAACTGTCAGGTTTTTCGAGAGTCTCGGATTACGGAAGACTTGACCAGCCATTTCATTTTTTTAATCTTTAAATGCGACTTCTGTTATACTCCTTTATTTCCGAAGAAGGTAGATGTTGGCTGGCTGGCTAAAAGAAAACAACCCCCTGAAGTTTTCAGGAGGTTGTTCGTACCCGGAGCCGGGGTCGAACCGGCACGGTATTGCTACCACTGGTGTTTGAGACCAGCGCGTCTACCAATTCCGCCATCCGGGCCTGATGCCGTAATCTGCAGGCATGCGAAGATAAATAATTGTTGATTAAATCACAAAATATTCGCGGGTTACTTTCCTATTCACAAAATGAGCCGCCGGCAGTGCATAATCCCGGCAGGCAATGGCAGGTCCCATTATGCTGTGGATTTGCTAAGATCTTTTCACTGTGAGATAGTCCTGTTTTCTGCCGGGTGGATTTCTCAGACTTCCATAGTTGTTAACTATTAACTAATGCTGCAAAGCACCGGACGAGGTAAGGATGTGTCAGCCTGTGGAGGAAAGGATAAGTTTTCCAGCCAGTTTTTTGGCTGTTTTAATTATACCGGCTTCATCATATCCGCATTCTGCATAAAGTTGCTGAAGTGAACCCTGATCGGTGAACCGGTCCGGTATTCCCAGTCGAATTACCTTTGCCTTATATTCGTTATCTGCCATGAACTCTAAAACAGCCGTGCCAAATCCACCGCTTATCATACCATCCTCAATGGTAATTATTTTGTTGAATTTTTTGAACACATTATGAAGTAATTCCTCATCCAGGGGTTTTACAAAGCGCATATCGAAATGAGCAGCACTAATATTCATTTTGGCCAGAGATGCGCATGCGGATGCTGCGAAGTTGCCCGGATGTCCTATACTTAAAATAGCAAGATCTGTTCCGTCTCTGAGCTTGCGTCCCCTGCCCACTGGAATTTCCCTGAAAGGCTTCTGCCAGTCCGCCATCACTCCGTTCCCACGTGGATACCTTATGACGAAGGGCCCCATATTCCCGAGTTGTGAAGTATACATAAGGTTCCTGAGCTCTTCTTCATTCATGGGGGCAGAAACTGTCATGTTGGGGATACACCGCATATAGGCTATATCAAAAAAACCGTGATGGGTGGCTCCATCATCTCCTACCAGTCCCCCACGGTCAAGACAAAAAACTACATTCAGTTTTTGAAGTGCGACATCGTGAATAACCTGGTCGTATGCTCTTTGAATAAATGAGGAGTAGATATTGCAAAAGGGAATCATGCCCTTGACAGCAAGACCGGCAGAAAAAGTTACCGCGTGCTGCTCTGCGATGCCCACATCAAAGGTGCGTTCAGGCATCCTTTCCATCATTAAGTTGAGTGAACAACCCGTTGGCATTGCTGGAGTAATTCCTACGATTTTGTCATTTTTTTCTGCCAGTTCGAGCATGGTCTGACCAAAAACATCCTGATATCTTGGTGGTGAAGGTTTTTTGGATTTTATTTTGAGCAGTTCCCCCGTATTCTTGTCAAATAGCCCTGGGGCGTGCCATATGGTCTGATTCAGTTCTGCCTGCGGGAAACCTTTACCCTTAACTGTTCTGACATGAAGTAATTTTGGGCCGGGAATATTCTTAAGATCCCTTAGAACACTGGTAAGGTGTGTGACATCGTGACCATCTACCGGTCCGAAATACCTGAAATTCATAGACTCAAAAAGATTGCTGTGTTTCAGAAGAGCAGTCTTAAGTCCGCTTTCAATTTTCTTGGCAGCTTCCCTGGCATTGGGTCCGAGCTTGCTTAATTTCCCAAGAAGATGCCAAAGGTCATCTTTTAACTTATTATAGGTCTGAGAGGTAGTGATATCAAGAAGATATTCCTTAAGTGCCCCGACGTTAGGATCTATTGCGATATTATTATCATTAAGAATTACAAGCAGATTGGAATTTTGTATCCCTGCGTTATTCAAACCCTCAAAGGCAAGTCCCCCTGTCATGGATCCATCGCCAATAACAGCAACAAACTGCCTGTCTTTTTCATTTCTCAGACCTGAAGCCACAGCCATACCTAAAGCAGCTGAAATTGAGGTTGATGAATGGCCAACGCCGAAACAATCATGCGGACTTTCTTTAAGCTTGGGAAAACCGCTTATTCCTTTGTATTTTCTGTTTGTATGAAATATTTTTTTACGTCCGGTCAGTATCTTATGACCATAGGCCTGATGACCCACATCCCAGATTATTGTGTCTCTGGGTGTATTGAAAACATAGTGCAGTGCTACGGTAAGTTCTACTACGCCAAGGCTTGCCCCGAAATGGCCCGGGTTTGAAGAAACGACATCTATTATGAATCTCCTGAGTTCATCGCTTACCTGCAAAAGATCTTTGACATTGAGCTTTTTAAGATCAGCAGGAAAGTCGATCCCATTCAGTAGTTCATAGTTTTTATCAGATGAATCCATTTTATATTTTGCAGGTAATTATTATTCAAACCTAATAGTTTTTTCCAATATGACCAAACCAATATATGGTAATATGCATTTTTATATATGTTCCTTAGCAACACAACAGAAAGCAAAATTAATAATAAACAACGATATATTAACGTTAAAATCCTTAACTTGCCCTGTTACTTATTATATTTGTAAAATGCATGGGTAATTATCTAAACCAAAACATTTACTAATTATTATATATTAAGAATGGGATATTCATTAAAAGCAACAATTATACTTTTGGTTATATTGATGGCAGCATCATGCGTTCCGGCGAAGCATTTTCAGGAAATAAGAGATGATAAGATTCAGGCTGAACAGGAGCGCGATTCACTTCTGATTGAAAACAAAAAACTGGAGGTAAAGCTTACCGAACTGGAAGCTTCTATTGCAGTTATGGATAAAGAGATCGAAGAGCTGGTGAGGGACAGTACTCAACGTGCACTGGTGTTAAGGAATACAAGATCTGAACTGGAAAGAGTAAAACGCCAGTTCGGTGATTTGCAGGAAGCACAGGAGGCAATTATGAAAGGGAGTGCCAGGGAGACTACACGGTTGCTGCAACAATTACAATCCACACAAGAAGATTTAATGGCCAGGGAAGACCGTTTGAAAGAGATCGAACAGGATCTGCTGGAGAAGGAAAAAGTTCTTGAGAAGATGTCACGTGATCTGGACAAAAGAAATGCCCGTTTAGTTGAGCTTGAGAATATCCTTGCCCGCCAGGATTCAATAGTGAATGCCCTGCATGATAAAATTTCCTCAGCTTTGCGCGGATTTGAAGGGCAAGGTTTGAGTGTTTATGAAAAAAACGGTAAAGTGTATGTCTCACTTCAGGAGCGATTGTTGTTCCAGACCGGCAGTACGGTAGTGGATCCTGAAGGGGTAAGGGCGCTTAATGATCTGGCGCGTGTTCTGGAGCAGAATCCCGGTATAAATATAATGATTGAGGGACATACCGACGATGTACCTGTAATACCTGGTGCCAGGATGCGCGATAATTGGGATCTCAGTGTACTAAGAGCCACTTCTATTGTACGTATTCTTCTTGATGGTACAGAAATTGATCCACAAAGGCTAATTGCTGCGGGACGCGGAGAGCATATGCCGGTAGATCCTGCTGATACACCGGAAGCAAGGCGCAAGAACAGGCGGACCGAGATCATACTTACTCCGCAACTGGATGAATTATTCCGTATACTGGAATCAAATTAGACTAGTTCACTATCCGGGAAGAGTCAGTCATTATGAATGACCTGAAGCAAACTGTTGCCGATTTCCCTGCTGAAAATTGAATTGCCTGTTATTGCCGGCGATCTGATGCCTCTTTTGAAAAGTACTGGTCCCGTAAATATTCTTGCTTCATCCCACAAGCCTTTTTCAATAAAACGGTTCAGGGTAAATGCTCCTCCTTCGATTATTACCGACTGGATATTTTCCCTGTAGAGAATATCCAGCATCTGTATTTCGGCAGAATCGTCAAAAACAATGCCCGCATACCTGGTCCGCCCGCCAGATGATAATTTGTCTTCCGTAATTGCCCGGGGTAATTGTGGATCCGGGTTTTTAATACGCTTATCAGAAGCACCCATACCGGTATATGTATTCTTTCCTCCTGAAAATGGATTCTTGGTTACATGCAGATTCTTATCGGTAAAAACGAGACTATTCTGCCTGTTGTCAAAAACACGAAGGTGTTCTCCAAGTATCATTTTCCGGTCGATAATTACTCTCAAGGGGTCTTTCCCTGACCAGTCCCTTACATTCAGTCCGGGATCATCTTTAATCACTGTCCTGGTTCCCACAAGAATTGCCTGCTCCATGGCTCTCCACTTATGGACGAGAATCCTTGCAGTCCGCGAAGTGATCCAGTTCGGGCCTATGGGAGCATCTGCCGGTCTGTCGTAGTCAATAAACCCGTCTGCCGATCGTGCCCATTTCAGAATAATATAGGGTCTTTTGTTTTGATGCCATGAAAAAAACCTTTTGTTAAGAGTTTTACATTTGTTTTCAAGTACTCCTGTGATTACCTTTACACTATTATTCTTTAGGAGGCTTATGCCCCGGCCGGAAACAAGTTTGTTAGGATCGGTTGTCCCGATAATAACTCTTGGAATCCTCTTATCAATAATCAGATTTGCACAGGGGGGAGTCTTGCCCTGGTGAGAGCATGGTTCAAGATTAACATATAAAGTTGATTTCCCGAGCAGTTCAGTACTGATGACATGATTTATAGCATTGACTTCTGCATGAGCTTCTCCAAAGTACTGGTGGAAGCCTTCTCCTATAATTTTATTGTCATAAACCAAAACTGCTCCTACCATGGGATTAGGAGCTACTTCTCCCGCTCCCAGCGAGGCAAGGTCCAGGCATCTTTGCATAAATATTTCATCTCGGGTGTACTCTGGCATTGGTTTTTTTATTTGATTGCAAAAAATATATAAAAAATATGAATCTTTGAATCATGAATAAGGAATCCTTTACGATTAAGGAAGTTTCATCATACATTAAGAGTGAGTTAATTGAATATTATCCTGCCAGGGAAATCCGGAAGTTCACAGAAATGATTTTCGAGCATCTTTTGAATTTTTCCCCAACAGATATTCTGACAAAGAACAATACAAATTTATCCAATTCTCAGGTTTTACAAATAAAAGAGATAGTTAATCAATTGCTCATTCATAAGCCTGTACAATATATACTTGGTGAAGCATGGTTTTACGGGCTCAGGCTCAGGGTTACATCCGATGTTCTAATTCCCAGACCGGAAACCGAAGAACTTGTAAAATGGATTGTCGACGATAATGACAAGATTCCTGTAAGCATAATTGATATCGGCACAGGCAGCGGATGTATCGCAATAGCTCTTGCTCTAAATTTGCCCCTTTCTGAAGTTGTTGCCACTGATATTTCGGAAAGGGCTATCAGGCTTGCAGAACTTAATGCAATGAAGTCCGGCGCTAAAATAGAATTTATTATTGAAGATATTTTTAATCCTTTTATTGTAAAATCAGGAAAATTTGATATACTTGTAAGTAATCCCCCATATGTAACCGAATCAGAAAAACAACTGATAGATAAAAACGTACTGAACTACGAGCCTTTGGGAGCGCTTTTTGTTCCGGATATGCAGGCTTTAAAATATTACAGGGCAATTGCTAGCGTGGCAAAGGAAATTCTTAATCCCGGCGGAAAACTTTTTTTTGAGATCAACGAGAATAAAGCTGATCAGATCAGGGAGATGTTAACTCGGCTGATGTTTTCTGAAATTGAGATCAGAAAGGATATTAACGGTAAATACCGCATGGCAAGGGCTGTATTATAGATCATTGAAATTATTAATTTTTGAAAAATGCATGTAAAGAAAAAAATTAGTCACGCAGAGGCTCTGGAAAAGGCCAGGAAGCTATGTGCGCTTGAAGAGAGATGCCGCTACGATGTGAGAAAGAAACTCTTTGACTGGGGTGTCAATTCGGGGGATACCGAAAAAATCATCAACCAGCTTGTTGATGATAAATATCTGGATGAATGGAGATTTGCGAGGATGTTTGCAGGGGGTAAGTTCCGGAATAATAAATGGGGAAAAGTAAAGATATCCTATGAACTAATAAGAAAGAACATCGCCAAAAATATAATTGAAGATGCGATAAGAAGGATTGATGAAGAGGAATATACCGAAGCATTGAAAAAAGAACTGGCTAAAAAGCAACGATCCATTTCTGCAGGGGATGGAGCGGAACTTAAAGCAAAGCTTCACAGGTTTGCCAGCAGTAAAGGGTATGAATACGATCTGATTAACAAAGTACTTGATGATATGATCGTTATAGAAGATAATTAATTTTGTGTAACTTAATTGCCTGTGATTAACAAATTAATCGGCAGAACAGAGATTAAAAATAATAATAATAATATGATTACTTCAGAAAACTTAAAAGATCTTGTAAGGCGCAGTGAAGCGCTGAGGAGGCATCTTTGACATCGACAGGAAGCTTATAGAGATTGAAGAAAAAGAAGAAAAAACCCAGGACCCCGGGTTCTGGGATGATTCCAAAGAAGCTGAAAGGCAGTTAAGGGAAATTTCGCTTTTGAAGAACTGGACCAGCGGTTATAACCGTGTTCGTGAAGCACTGGATGAGCTGGAAGTTATTTATGAGTTTTATCAGCAGGAAGAAGCTACCGAAGAGGAAGTGGATTTGCAATACAAAAAGGCTCTTTCTTTTATAGAGGACATGGAATTCCGGAATATGCTGAGCAGTGAAGAGGATCCTCTCGGGGCTATATTAAAGATAAATGCCGGTGCAGGGGGAACAGAAAGTCTCGACTGGGCCGGAATGCTTATGAGAATGTACCTCAGGTGGGGAGAAAAAAACGGTTACACTGTCAGGCAACTGGATTACCAGGAAGGGGAAGAAGCCGGGATAAAGACTGTAACCCTTGAATTCACAGGAGATTATGCCTATGGGTATCTTAAAAGCGAATCGGGGGTACACCGTCTGGTGAGGCTTTCTCCATTTGATGCGAATCATAAGCGTCATACCAGTTTCGCATCAGTTTTTGTTTCGCCGGTGGTTGATGAAAATATTGAGATCGTGGTCAATCCAGGTGATATAACCTGGGAAACTTACCGCGCCAGTGGAGCAGGCGGACAAAATGTGAACAAGGTAGAAACAGCTGTCAGGTTGAGACATCATCCTACCGGTCTTGTGATTGAGAACCAGGAGGACCGTTCGCAGTTGAAGAACAAGGAGAATGCCATGAAGATTTTGAAGTCACAGCTTTATGAAATGGAGCTTGAAAAACGCCGCCAGGCCCAGGCTGAGATAGAAAGTGGCAAAAAGAAGATTGAATGGGGATCGCAGATAAGGAATTATGTTCTTCATCCCTATAAGCTTGTTAAGGATGTGAGGACAAATCATGAGACTTCTAACGTCCAGGATGTGCTTGACGGAGAACTGGGAGGCTTTATAAAATCTTATCTGATGGAGTTCGGATCTCAGTAGCAGGTGGGCACATTTTTCTCCTTTTAGCGCAAAGTCATGTGTCGGTTACAGTGTTTCAAAGGCAATTGTGTATTCAGGCATTCGCGGTGCGAATAAATTATTGGGTTGAAGTGATCCCGGCTGGTACCGGATGGTCCGATTTTAGAGATTTTTTTTGTATGTTTCATCCGGATTTAACACAGAGAATAAAACCAAAACATAATATTTATTGTTATTACGGTAATAAAAATTTGAGTTTTATGTATAGAATCGAACACGACACTATGGGGCCCGTTGAGGTGCCGGAAGATAAGTACTGGGGTCCACAGACCCAGAGGTCACTGAATAATTTTAAGATTGGCAACAGGAAGATGCCTGTTGAAATAATCAGGGCCTTCGCTATTCTTAAAAAAGCAGCGGCTCTTACCAATTATGAGTTGGGTGCGCTTTCCGATGAAAAGGCCGCGATTATCTCAAAAGTCTGCGATGAGATTACCGAAGGCAAGCTTGATGATCAATTTCCGCTTGTTGTGTGGCAAACAGGTTCGGGAACACAGACGAACATGAATGTCAATGAGGTGATATCAAACCGGGCTCATGTACTGGCAGGCAACAAGCTCGGAGAAGGGACACCTTTCATTCATCCCAATGACGATGTAAATAAGTCCCAGTCATCGAACGACACTTTTCCCACCGCGATGAATATTGCTGCCTATAAAATGATTGCAGAGGTAACCATACCCGGAATTGAAAAGTTAAGAAATACTTTTGTTACGAAGTCCGCTGACTTTAACGATATTGTAAAGATCGGTCGTACTCATTGGATGGATGCAACTCCCCTGACACTTGGACAGGAATTCTCCGGGTATGTTTCCCAGATAGATCACGGGTTAAAGAATCTCAGAACCTCCTTGCCTCATCTCTGCGAGCTTGCACTTGGCGGCACAGCGGTTGGCACGGGGATAAATTCCCCCAAAGGATATGCTGATCTGGTTGCCGTTAAAATTGCCGAACTTACCGGCTATCCCTTTGTAAGCGCACTAAATAAATTTGAGTCCTTATCGGCAAATGATGCGGTTGTAAAAGTCTCTGGATCACTTAAGGTCTTGTCGGTAAGTCTGATGAAGATAGTAAATGACCTTAGGGCACTGGCATCCGGTCCGCGTTCCGGCATTGGGGAGCTAATCCTGCCAGCCAACGAGCCCGGATCATCAATTATGCCTGGTAAGGTCAATCCGACACAAATTGAGGCACTCAGTATGGTATGTACGCAGGTGATCGGGAATGACCTGGCAATAACTACCGGTGGCATGCAGGGACATTTTCAGCTTAATACTTTTAAACCGGTGATGATTGATAATCTTTTAAATTCTGCACAATTACTGGGTGATGCCTGCATTTCTTTTAATGATAACTGTGCCGTAGGAATTGAGCCGGATTATGCTGTAATAGAAAGAAACCTGGAAAATTCGCTTATGCTGGTTACGGCTCTCAATACTCACATAGGCTACGAGAATTCAGCAAAGATTGCTAAAAAAGCGCATTCAGAAAAGATCACTCTTCGTGAGGCTGCAATTGGACTGGGATTGGTTACAAATGAACAATTCAGTGCATGGGTTGATCCGGGGAAGATGATTTGAATATAATTTTCTGGTAATTAGTCGCTTCCCGGGATATTATGACAATGCGCGTTTTTGGTCAAAGTCTCCGGCAAATCATTGCTATTTGATCTTAGTTGGATCAGAGGAGAAATTTATATTGTGGATTTGATAAAGCTGTAAATTGCTTTTGCAGATTCTTCAGGTTCTTCAATAAAACCTATGTGCCCAGAATTTTCAAGTGTAACAAACTTCGACTTTCCGGGAAGTGGTATTTTTTTTGCAACCTCATCAAAAGGGATGTAGTTATCATGTTTACCTGCTATTACCAGTACGGGGATATCCGTTTCTCTTAGCACTTCTTCCCTGGAAGGCCGTTCCATCATACCCAGCAGGCATGCATTAATACCTTCATCCGGGTTAGATATTGCAATTTTTGTGGCACGTATTATTTCATGTTTAAGATCACCCAGGTTTTCCTTTGAGAAAGCTCTGGGAATGTTAATCATTGAAATCAGTTCCTTTTTACCCTGGTTAACCAGTACCATTTCACGGCAACGGTTATTCATGGTTCGTTTTGTGTCGGGAAAGGGATGTGAGTGAAACAGGCAAATTCCACGTAGTCTTTCAGGATAATTGTCAAGCAATGCCAGTCCGCTATATCCCCCCATGGAATGTCCGGCAATGAAACATTTATCAATCTGGCAATGATCAAGAACGGCAATGACGCTTTCCGCCAGCATTTCCATGGTATGAACTTCCCCTAATATTCCGGATTTCCCGTGCCCCGGCAGATCGGGACATATGATCCTTATATCATCTGGAAGTTTTTTCACGAAGTTATCCCATATTTCCAATGATTCCAGGTATCCGTGAAGAAGTACCAGAGCGATGCCCTGGCCGGTATCGGAAAACCTTATCTCAGTGTTGTCAAAGGGTATTTTCTTAATCATTAGTATACTATTGATTTTACATATAATGCAAATTTAATAAAAGATACAAAATGGAATAGATATAAATTATCTTAATCCGGCATAATATCATTGAAAATATTCATTGAAGCCAATATATTTGCATATAAGGAATTATTGATATGTCTATATTATTTACAAGAATTCTGAATCATGTTTTGTAATCGTCATCATTGGGGTAGTTTTTTTAAAATACAGATAATTGATTTTTTGTATCTTGCAGCTGGATCAATTTAGTTTACCTGACATATGGAACAACCATGATTTGTTAATCTTAGATCAATTATTGTTGTAATATAACCTTTAGTGTTCATAATTATTTTACATAACAGATTTTCATTATTCATTATGAACTTTGTCTCATTAGGATTTCATTAACAGTATTAATCACAATTTTATGAGCAGTTTCTTAAAAGCTTCAATTGGCAAAAAATTCCTGGTCAGCATTTCGGGATTATTTCTGATCTCATTTCTGGCTGTCCATCTTACGGTGAACTTGTTTTTACTCTCCGGTAAGGATTCCTATAACCTTGTTGCACACTTCATGGCCACCGACTATGTAATTAGCTTCATGGAGCCGATGCTTGCCGTAGGTTTTCTATTACATATCATTTATTCAGCCTATCTTACATTTACCAATCAGGATACCCGTCCAACGAAATTTGCAAAGGTTGATCAGAGTAAAACAAGCAGCTGGCCTTCCCGTAATATGTTTGTACTGGGTAGTCTTATTTTAATTTTCCTTGTATTACATCTTTCCAATTTCTGGATCCAAATGCAGTTTGGAGAAATGGAGTATATTGAATATGGAGGGGTAATGGTTCAGGATGCATATTCGCTTGTGGCAAGCAAATTTACTATCTGGTGGTATGTATTAATATATGTTGCCGGTGCAGTCACCCTCGGCTTTCATCTTTTACACGGCTTTCAATCGGCTTTTCAGACCCTTGGCCTGAGTAACCGGATATGGAGCCGGCGGCTGAATATTATAGGTATGATATATTCTGTTATTATAGCTGCGGGTTTTTCTATAATTCCGGTTTATTTCCTTGTGAACTATTTCAGGGGCATGATCTGAACCGCAATCAACTGCAGTGTAATCATTTAATCAATCAGAAATAATATGAGTAAATTACAGGCAAAGATACCAGATGGTCCTCTGGCAGATAAGTGGAGCAATCATAAGAACAGTGTAAAACTGGTCAATCCCGCCAATAAGACCAAACTGGATATAATAGTTGTTGGTACCGGACTTTCCGGGGCATCTGCTGCGTCTACACTGGCAGAACTGGGATATAACGTAAAAGCTTTTTGTTTTCAGGATTCACCACGACGGGCCCACTCTGTAGCTGCCCAGGGAGGGATGAACGCAGCCAAGAATTATAAAAATGACGGCGACAGCGTTTTCCGGTTATTTAAAGACATAATTAAGGGGGGAGATTACCGTGCCCGGGAAGCAAACGTATACCGGGCTGCCGAAGTCAGCAATCAGTCCATCGACCAGCTGGTTGCCGCCGGAGTCCCCTTTGCAAGAGAATACAGCGGATATCTTGACAACCGGTCTTTTGGAGGAGTACAGGTTTCACGAACCTTTTATGCCAAGGGTCAAACCGGGCAACAATGTCTGCTTGGTGCCTACAGTGGGTTAACCAGGCAAATCGCCAAAGGAAAGGTGACTATGTACAGCAGGCGTGATATGCTTGACCTGGTGATTGTTGACGGGAAAGCCAGGGGTATAGTGACAAGGAATCTTCTGACAGGAGATATTGAACGCCATTCAGCACATGCGGTGGTGCTTGCCAGTGGCGGATACGGAACCATATATTATCTTTCCACCCTGGCAGTAGGCTCCAATGCAACTGCTGCCTGGGCTGCCCATAAAAAAGGAGCATTGTTTTCCAATCCCAGCTTCGTGCAGATTCATCCCACCAGCATTCCCCAGCTTAATGATTACCAGGCGAAGTTGACCCTCATGTCGGAATCACTGCGCAATGATGGGCGGATATGGGTATCGAAGATTAAGGGAGATAAAAGGCATCCTAATGAGATAAAGGAGGATGAACGGGATTATTACCTTGAACGGCGTTATCCGGCATTCGGTAATCTTGTTCCCCGGGATGTTGCTTCTCGGGCTGCAAAAGAACGCTGTGATGCCGGGTTTGGTGCGGGTGATAACGGATTATCCGTTTATCTTGACTTTGGCCGTGCGATAGAGAAGCATGGAGAAAAAGCTATAGAAACCAAATACGGCAACCTTTTCGAAATGTATGAAAAGATCACGGGGATTAATCCATTAAAAGAGCCCATGCGGATCTATCCTGCCGGACATTATACCATGGGTGGGTTATGGGTTGATTATAATTTAATGACCACGGTAACCGGTCTTTTCTCCATTGGCGAATCCAATTTTTCTGACCACGGCGCTAACAGGCTGGGAGCGGGTTCGCTTATGCAATGTGCGGGGGATGGGTATTTTATATTACCTGTTACCATTGGAAATTATCTTGCCGATGAGATAAAAACCCCACGAATATCTACAGATATTGCGGAATTTGAACAGGCAGAAAAAGATTCCGTCGAGAAAATACGCAGTCTGATGGCAGTTAATGGTACCCAGTCTGTCAGTTCGTTTCACCGCCGTCTGGGGAAGATCATGTGGGATCATTGCGGAATGGTGAGGAATGAAACGGGATTGAAGAAAGCTATTGATATGATTGAAGAGCTTAAACAGGAATTCTGGAAAGATGTCAGAATCCCCGGCCGCTCTGATGAACTGAACCAGGAACTGGAAAAAGCTGTTAAGGTGGCCGATTACTTTGATTTAGGTCATTTGATGTGCCAGGATGCTCTTACCAGAGAGGAATCATGTGGTGCCCACTTCAGGGAAGAAAGTCAGACGCCCGATGGCGAGGCACAAAGGATAGACAGTGAATATTCTTATGTTGCCGCCTGGGAATATACGGAAAGTGGAAAGGATCACAAACTTCATAAAGAAGAGCTGATATTTGAGAATGTTGAAATGCAGGAGAGAAGCTATAAATAGTCCTGACTTGATTAATTCATAAACTTAGAAATATACTTGAGCCATTTAACCTTTGAAACAAATTATTTTTCACCACTAAGATAACAGGTTGCTTAATTTCATAATGATGCGAATATTTATGAATTAATGAGGCTAACAGAATATTCAGCTTAATAATTAAATTGATTGAAATCTTTCAGACACTATGCATACTAAATTAACGGAGCAGGGAACTAATAGTTTTACATAACATGAAAAGACTGGGATATAAAGATATAGGTAATTCAGTAGCAGGGGAAAGTTAAGGTTTTAAGATATAGACAATGCAATTGCGGGAAGAGGTTGGAGATTAAGGATAGAGATAATATAATAACAGGAAGAGACTTAAATTTTAAATACATTAATATAAAACTGGAAAGGGGTAATAAATAATTTGATCAATATGGATATTAAACTCAAAATATGGAGACAAAAGGACGCCGGTAGCCAGGGTAATTTTGTGGATTATTTTCTAACCGGCGTCTCTGGAGAGATGTCATTTCTTGAAATGCTTGACTTTCTTAACAAGACATTAATTGAAAGCGGCGATGATCCTGTGGCCTTTGAACATGATTGCCGTGAAGGTATTTGCGGTTCCTGCTCTCTTTATATTAACGGAAGGCCCCACGGCCCGGATGATCTTGTAACCACCTGTGAGCTCCGGATGACAAGATTTAATGACGGCGATACCATAATCGTTGAGCCATGGAGGGCAAAGTCTTTTCCGGTACTTAAAGATCTGATCGTGGACCGTCAGGCTTTTGATAAGATAATGCAGGCCGGAGGGTTCATTTCGGTCAACTCAGGTGCTGCACCTGAGGCTAATTCCATTCCCGTTCCCAAAGAAGATGCCGATGAAGCATTTGATGCAGCCATATGCATAGGTTGCGGGGCATGTGTTGCTGCATGTAAAAATTCTTCGGCCATGCTTTTTGTTGCTGCAAAAGTTTCGCAGCTTGCTCTTCTTCCCCAGGGAAAAGCAGAAACCGGCAAGCGTGCACTTTCTATGATAGCGAAGATGGACGAACTGGGATTTGGAAGCTGTACCAATACCGGTGCCTGTGAAGCCGAATGCCCCAAGGGCATATCACTTGCGCATATAGCAAGGCTCAACCGTGAATTTCTGAAAGCCGGGTTTAAAACATAGGATCCCGCTCCCCGGCTGTACAATGTTAATCCTGTTATACAGTGTTAATATTGTTGTCACCATGAGTAAGCCTTTTAATACCTTCACGAAAAGCTGATCGGGAATTTTTCAAACTATCAGGGAAGTATCAATGATCAATAAATGATGATTGTTTATCAGCCTGTTTTTTAAGTTGTCAGGATGTATCAGATCTTTACATCCTAACATCGTCTATGAGCGTCCTTTTTTCATTATTTCCTCGATCTCAGTTATGGTCTGCGCTATCGGAGTGCCCAAAACCCTGCTGCCATTTGAGGTAACCAGCACATCATCTTCAATCCTTATTCCTCCAAAATCCCTGTAGGCTTCCAGCTTATCATAATTTATAAATTCCCTGAACATGTTATCTGATTTCCATTTATCTATGAGAGCGGGGATAAAATAAATACCCGGTTCTACAGTAACTACAAAATTTTTCTGCAGGCGTCTTCCTAGCCGCAGGAATGCAAGGCCAAACTGCCCGGAACGGATTATCTCCTCATCATATCCGACGTTGTCTTCACCCAGGTCCTCCATATCGTGGACGTCAAGACCAAGCATATGTCCCAATCCGTGAGGAAAGAAAAGTGCGTGAGCACCATTATCTACTGCCTCCCGTATATCTCCCTTCATAAGACCCAGATCTTTCAATCCGCCGGCAATTATTGTTGCCGCTTTCAAATGAATGTCTTTGAACGGAACTCCAGGCTTTATTGATTTAACAGATTCCTGCAGGGATTTTAATACAATATTATATATATCTTTTTGCTCAGGAAGGAATTTTCCGCCAACTGGTACTGATCTGGTAATATCACTTGCATAGCGCATATCTGTTTCACTTCCTGCATCAGTAACCATTATGTTTCCTTTGCTGAGCATGTTTCCATGATAATGATTATGGAGAATTTGCCCGTTTATGGTTAATATGACCGGATAAGAAACAGGATTACCATGGGAAAGTGAAATCCCCTCAATTCTACCCGCAATTTCTCTTTCGTATGTGCCGGGCATGGCCATTTTCATTGCAACAGTATGCATTTCGTGGGCGATATCCACCGCCTTTTCAATTTCTGCCACTTCTTCGGGCGACTTGACAGATCTTAGGTGAACCACATTTCTGATAAGTTCATCAGAAGCCCGCTCTATTACCACGGAATGATCTGTTCCAAGCCATTTTGCGATTTTCAGCAATTTTTCTTTTCTGTACGGGGGGAGGTAATGTATTGGCCTGCCTTTATTCAATGCGTCTTTCAACACTTTTTCCAGTTCAATCAGGGGAAGACATTCATCCACACCTGCCTGTTCACCGAGAGAATGGATAGAAGTCCGTTTTCCCATCCAGATGATGTTATCCAGATCATCATCATCGCCAAACAATATACTCTTATCCTCATCTACATCAATTAATCCAGTAAGTCCCTGCCGGTCAGGGCCAAAAAAGTACAAAAATGAACTATCCTGCCTGAAATGATAGGTATTTGATCTATAATTCATGGGGACGTCTTCATTGCCGGGCATAAGTATTAGTCCCGAATCCATATTTTTTACTAGCCCGTCTCTGCGTGTCTGATATGTTGATGATTTAAACATAATAATATCCTATTATTTAATTATGATATAAACAGTCCAATTAAAACCCTGATCCTGATCAGCGAATCAGCGGATTATATGCAAAGGTTCAATAAATTCCGTTCTATTATATGTGCTAAATTAACACCAAATTTCTGTTTTATCAAATAACCGGAAAGTGAGCCTGAAGAAACATATTATTGCTTTTAACTCATTAGCAGCTTAATATAATTTTAATTATGTAACATATGAAAGAGAGATACCGTAAAATAGTAATTTACAGACAATGATTGTATGGAATTTTATGCAGATGGTTGTCCGTGTTTCCGGATAAATTATATTTTCGCATTCAAGAACCAATTGCCAGGAGCCATATTAACAAAATTTTATGCTATATGCCTTACAGACGCCTTCCCAATACTGATAAAGCCCGGCTAAAAGCTTTGAAAACTGCTCTTTCAAAGGGTAAGGAATTACCCCCTTTTAAACTTGCCTTTTCACAAAAATCAAATCAAAGACTGCAGTGTTTTCTTGACAGTTATCAGAATGCCATACACGTATATAAACAGACCTATATGGAGCAGACGAAGAAAAATAAACAGTATTCAGCTACTATGAAAAAGGCCAGAATCTATTTATCCCATTTTATTCAGGTTGTCAATATGGCTATATTAAGGGGAGATTTGAGTCCAGACACAAGGAAGCATTATGGCCTGACCGCTGATGATAACCGAACACCTCCTTTAAACAGCGAAGTAGAGTTGATCCAGTGGGGCGAAAAGCTGATCAGGGGAGAAGCAGAACGGATCATGAATGGATGCAGTCCCATTACCAATCCAACCATTGCCCTGGTAAGGGTACGGTATGAAAATTTTCTTGATGCGCATCACCATCAGAAAACCCTGAAAAAAAATACTGCCAGAACTCTGGAAAAGATTTCGGATATGAGATCTGAGGCTGATGATATAATTTTACAAATCTGGAACGAGGTTGAAGAATCGTTTAAAGATCTTCCTGATGATTTGAGAAGGGAAAAAGCAAAAGAATATGGGCTGGTATATATTTACAGAAAAAATGAAATAAACAGTCTTAACCTTTATAATTAAAGGATATTCGCCATGAGTGAATTTATTTACTTCAATTACAGTTCAGAAGCCTTGGCTGGATTTATCAACTTAAATTAGAGATCAGAAGTAGCTATAATCGGATTCATATGCCTCAAATGCAGTCAGTTGGTTATACTATTTTTATAGCTCCTGTAGAAGAATGTAAGAAAGAAAACAAAAAAAATCAGACTAAGCAACGCATATAGCCAATCCCCCGGCTCTGCCCCAATGGTTTCCATGTCCTCACTAACCTGTTTTTTCTGAATAAAAAAATATACCAGCACTGCCACTGCATTGTTAACGAAATGTGCTGTAATTGGTATCCACATTCGTCCGCTCCATATAAGCATATATCCGAACATAACACCAAGCATCATGCGTGGAATAAAACCGAAAAACTGCAGATGCATGGCGCTGAATATTATGGCTGATATCCATATCCCGGCATGCTTGTTCCTTGTCCATTCTGCGAAAAGCCGCTGAACAACCCCCCTGAAAAGTAATTCTTCACCTATGGCAGGGATCACTGCTATTACAAAAAGATTAAACAAAAGGTCCGCTATAGTATCTGCCCGAAGAAAAGTTTCAGTGAGCTGTTTGGCAGACTCCTCGGCTTGTTTCATCCAATCTTCAATAGGAGACATGAAATCAGGCAGTGAGATCTGAGTATTCAGGTGCGCCAGAAGGTTAATAAGCGGTATGGCCGAAATCATGATTATCGTGGTTAGCATAATGGTCCTCCCGCTGATTCTCTTGTTAAGTTGAAGATACCTTAAGGTATCGCCACCAAAAAACCACGCCAGGATAAAGGGTGGTATTACGAAAAGGCCTATGGATTGAACTACCTGGAAATATTTAAGCAGGTTTGCATAATCGGGATGTGAAATATTTGACATATTCTCAACCAGCTCCATGAAGCCCATGTCAAATATCGGCATGGCAAGCAGTAGTCCCCCGAAAAGAGCCACAAGAAAACTGGCCAGAATAAAAAATGCAGAAAACATTAACTTTGTGAACGGACTAGTATTTTGAAGAATACCTTTTCCCATAGTCTATTATATTAGCAATTAGATTAACATCTCTTTTTTAATGGAATCAACGAAATTAATATTTTTATCTCAATAATATATGAGGGTTCCATGGACCGAAAAGCAAAATATCCGGATCATGAATTATTAACACATTGTTAACCACAGTGCTAACTATACTTTATAAGAATATAACAACAAAACGCAATATATTGCATGGGAAATCGACCTTCAGGTCAAATTTTTTATCTGAATTTTTCATCAGATCAGTTTAGCAAAATGTAAAGTCGGTTGCATTCAAAATAGACCACAGATCAATTATACATCTGATGAATACTACGAATAGAACTAATAATAGCATGTATAATCAACCGCATGTTAAAATTTTGTACCCTCTTGACGAAATTTTGACTCCTTGCTTTTTACAGGATAAATATTCAGAAATCTTAAAAATTAAGCAATATTACAACCTAAATCTTGTTATGTTCACTATTGAAATAAATTTAAGCATCTGGTTAAAATAGAAAATACAGAACTAAGGGATAAGCCGCTTTTACTTGCCCCAATGGAGGATATCACCGATCCTTCATTCAGGTATATGTGTAAAAAATTCGGAGCTGATCTTATGTACACCGAATTCATCTCGAGCGATGGATTAATCCGCGACGGAAGGAGAAGTGTGCAGAAACTAGATATATTTGATTACGAAAGACCCATGGGAATCCAGCTTTACGGACATATTACAGAAGCAATGGTTAATGCTGCTGGTATGGCTGAAAGATCAGCGCCCGAAATGATAGATATAAATTATGGATGCCCTGTTAGAAAAATATCGAACCGGGGTGCGGGGTCGGGTATGTTTCGGAATATTCCGTTGATGATTGAAATGACTTCGGAAATTGTTAAAGCCACATCCCTCCCGGTTACTGTAAAAACCCGCCTGGGATGGGATGAAAGCAGCAAACCCATCGTTGAGGTCGCCGAAAGACTTCAGGATGTTGGTATTAAGGCTATAACAATACATGGAAGAACAAGGGCGCAGATGTATAAGGGGAGCGCGGACTGGCATCTTATTGGTGAGGTTAAGAATAATCAGCGCATGAAAATTCCCGTGTTTGGTAACGGGGATGTTAATTCGCCTCAAAGGGCAAAAGAGATGTTTGACCGGTATGGTGTTGACGGGATCATGATAGGACGTGCCACGGTGGGGAGACCATGGATCTTCAGGGAAATAAGGCATTATTTGGATACGGGGACATTATTGCCTCCGTTGACCCTGCTTGAAAAATCGCAGATAGCAAAGGAGCATTTTCTCAAATCGATTGAAAGGAAAGGAGAAAGAGTGGGAATATTGCAAATGCGGCGTCATTTTGTTGCCTATTTTAAGGGACTGGTAAATTTCAGGGAAACAAGACTTAGGCTTTTAACTTCGCTCGACGTGGAGGAGATCCTGAATATTATTGACATGATACCACAGGAATTCCGTGAAGCCTTACCTTCAGGAGAAAGAGTTTAATTAATTGATTGAATCCTTATTAGGTCAATTAGTTATGATAGTTATCCAGGATAGATAAAAACTCATTTTCCGGACAATTATTTGTTTACCGTGGCCTCATGAGTATTAAAATTGGCAGCCTTAACCAACTTTTTTTGTATTTTGCAGGCTGTTTACAAAATTAAATCCCTGCTTTATGTTACGACGCTTTGTAGCTATCCTGGCGGCTTGTTCTTTATTACCTCTTTTTACAGTTTATCTGTATGCTCAGTCGGGAACTTTCCTGTCACTTGAGAATATTATGAAGGGAGACGAGTATATCGGTCCCCAGCCCGGAAATCCCTGGTGGTCACAAGACAGCAGAACAATCTATTTTCAGTGGAATCCGGAAGGTTTTCCCTCCGATTCATTATACAGCTATGATTTAAAAACCGGTGAAGTCCAAAAGGTCAGTCCCCGCCAGCGAAGAGAACTCCCTCCAGGGCAAGTAGTTTACGACAAGAAAAGGGAAAAGATAATCTATATCAAAAACGGGGATATTTTTATCAGAGATCTGAAACGATCCGAAACAATACAGCTTACTAACACACTTCAGGGAGCTTCATCGCCCGGCTTTACCAAAGATGAAAAAGGTATAAGCTATGTTTCCGGGAATAATTTATTTGTGATAGACCTGGTATCGGGAAAGACGAGGCAGGTTACTGATTTCCGCAAGGGAAGCAAGCCGGCTGAAGGATCCGGAAGTCCACAGGATCAATGGCTGGAAGAACAGCAGTTAGATCTGTTTGAGGTCCTCCGGGAAAGGAAGGAGATGGAGGAACAGAGAGAAAAGCAGAGAGAAAATGATAAGCCTGAAAGGCCTCTTACAATATATACCGGGAATGCAACTGCAGGAAACATACAATTGAATGCCGGAGAAAAATTTGTAACCTATTCCCTTTATTCCCGGCAGGATGCAAAACAGGCCATTATACCCGAATTTGTTACTTTCTCTGGATATACCGAACATTCAACAACCAATGCTAAGGTTGGAATGCCCGGGATGTCTGTTTCTGCCGGAATCTATAATATTGAAAAAAAAACAAGTTATGAGATAAAAACAACTGATATACCCGGCATAAGGGATGTGCCCGAATACAGAATAGAATATGGTTTTGAAGGCGAAGAGCTTGATGAGGACCGGGAGGTTCTGGTAACTGGCATATTCTGGTCGGAAGACGGGGAAAATGCAATCGTTAATATCAGGGCAAAAGATAACAAAGACAGATGGATCATGTTGCTCGACCCTGAAAACGGAGAGTTAAGTTTACTTGACCGTCAGAGGGATGAAGCATGGATTGCCGGCCCCGGTATAAATATCTGGGGCGGTGGCGGCATGGGATGGATGCCATGTAACAATAAAATCTGGTTCCAGTCAGAAGAGACAGGCTGGTCTCATCTTTATACACTTGATGTAAATACCGGTGAAAAGCAGGCACTGACATCAGGTAATTTCGAGATTTATGATCCAGAGATATCACCGGACGGGAAACACTGGTATTTTGCATCTAATGAAGTGCATCCGGGAGAGCGTCATTTTTACCGTATGCCTCTTGAGGGGGGAGCGCGGACCCTGATCACGGAGAAGGAGGGAAGAAATGATGCAGTTATCTCACCCGATGGTAAAAAACTGGCTGTAAGGTATTCATATTTTAATAAACCCTGGGAGTTGTTTATAGCGGACAATAAACCTGGTGCCGGTTACACCCGGATAACTAATTCACTGACCGCGGAATTTAAGGAATATGAATGGCGGGAACCGGAACTCCTTACCTTTACTGCCGGGGACGGAGAGGAAGTATGGGCAAGGCTTTACCGGCCTGAAGATCCTGATCCGGACGGACCCGCAGTTATTTTTGTTCATGGTGCCGGTTACCTTCAGAATGCGCATAAATGGTGGAGCAGTTATCTGAGGGAATATATGTTCCATAATTTGCTGGCAGATAAAGGGTATACAGTTTTAGACATCGATTACAGGGGCAGTGCCGGATATGGCCGCGACTGGCGGACCGGTATCTACCGGCATATGGGAGGGAAGGATCTTTCCGATAATGTTGATGGTGCCCGGTTCCTGGTTGAAGAGTATGATATAGATCCTTCCCGTATCGGGATATACGGTGGCTCGTACGGGGGATTTATCACTCTTATGGGGATGTTCAACCATCCGGATATATTCTCTGCCGGTGCTGCCTTAAGGTCGGTAACTGACTGGGCACATTATAATCATGGTTATACATCAAATATTCTCAATACACCTGTAAGTGACAGTCTGGCGTTTGTTCGCAGCTCTCCCATTTATTTTGCCGAAGGACTCGAGGGAGATCTCTTAATGTGTCATGGCATGGTTGATGATAATGTACATTTCCAGGATATTGTTCGGCTGACTCAACGGTTGATAGAGTTGGGAAAAGAGGACTGGGAACTTGCCGTATATCCGGTAGAACGGCATTCATTTACTGAAACCAGCAGCTGGGTTGATGAATACCGGCGTATACTGAAGCTGTTTGAAGTTAATTTAAAGTAACACAATTTGTTAAGCGTCTTATGGTAAAGGATAAAACAGTCACAGTGCAATTTGTTGCAGATGAGTTACTCTGTAACGGATGTGCTACCTGTGTGTCTGTTTGTCCGGTCGATTGCATTAGTATTTATGAATCACCAACCGGGCTGCTGCAGGCTGAAGTTGACCATGAAAAGTGCATTTTATGTGGAGCCTGCACAAAAGTTTGCTCCGCAACCCATGTTTTGCCGGAACTGATCCGTTCCGGTGCAGATCCTTTTTCGGGGCGGCCATTATCCGGTTTCTGTGGTTATGCCAGAAGCAGGACTGTTAAAGAAAATGGCAAGAGCGGAGGTATTGCCACCGCACTGGTTTCTTATTTGCTGGACAGTGGAATTGTAAATAAAGCGCTTTTAACAGCGCAACAAGAAAATCCTCTTAGACACGGGCCTGTTGTTTTTAAAAGTGGAGCGGACTTATCTCCAGCACAGTCTTCCTGGTATGGACCGGTTGGTTTGAATTCGGTCCTAAAGGATATTGATGACACCGGGAACCTGGTATATGTGGGACTTTCATGCCAGATAAGAGGGCTACACAATTATCTGGCCCATAAAAAGAAAGGTAAAGAAAAACCTTTTATAATAGGATTATTCTGTGACTCAGTATTATCTTATAAAACAATTGACCATCTTATTTCCGGTACAAAGATCCAAGCCAAAGAAATAAGCAGATTCAGATATATTGATAAACGTTACGGATCTTTTCCCGGGAACTGTGTTATTGAGACAAAAGAGGGAGAAACAGTGGAAGTCCCCAATTCAAAGAGAGTCTTTGTAAAAAGATTTTTAAAACCTCCTTATTGTTTTCTTTGCCATGACAAGCTGAATATGTATTCTGATATTTCACTCGGTGATACCTGGGGATTAGATAAATCCAGGCAGGGACAGACAGCAGCAGTTTGCTGGACACAGAGGGGAGAAGAATTGCTTAAGGACGCCGGGAAGAAGGGATATATTGAGTTAGGACCGGCAGATCTTAACAAGATTGAAAAAGGGCAGGATATAGCCACCAGAAGGGCCACCTGGAATACTTCAGTTTCTATTTGGAAAGAGAGAGGCAGGTATGTACCGGATTACGGTCCACCGATACCCGCTACCAACCATAAAGTTAAAACGAACCATAAAGCCGCTAAGCGCTTTGAACGGTCAGTGAGACTTTTCTCTTCCGGCACTTCTAAAGAATTTGATCGTAAATTCAGACATATGAGATTACTGGAGTTCCTGCCCTTTAAGCTTAAAGAAATGATAGCCTATGCCACCGGAATAGTTTTGAAAAGAAAAGACAGGGTGTGATTATCAGGCTTATACTGGTGTAAAAGCAGTTGACTTATTTTGTAATATAGAGACCGTCGTTCCGGTTAATTTGTTAAATTCATGCAATGATGAAGATAGTTATTACCGATGTATATGACCTGAAATATAATTATGGTGTTCAGGGACTTGTACTGCCGCTTATCCGGAAAATGAAAAAAATTGCAGATGTTGAATTTACTATGCCGGTGCAGTCTGCTTATTATAACAAACCAAACATTGAATTTGCAGAGGAAAGGAACATCAGATTGTTAAGTTACTGGAAATATAGTTTTCTGATAGATATGTTACACCCCTTTGTTAAGTTTGCAGAAAAGCTGTTTTTTTTGCCAGGGTTTTATAAACACGGTAAAAAATCTGGTCCTGTTAATATGTACCGTAATCTGGTTAAATCGGTAGAAGAAGCAGATATGGTTATTGATATGGCAGGAATCGAATTTATTGGTAACAGCGGAATAAAAAAGAAATGGGGTGAGTTACTCTTTTGCCGCATGTTCCAAAAAATGTCGCAGCGGCATGCTACTCCATATTTCAAATATACCAAATCATACGGACCTCTTGAGGGTTTTCTGTTCAGGCGCATAACCAAAAGATTACTGGAAGATCTGCCTTTCCTTTTTATCAGGGGAGGCAATAATCTTGAATATCTGAGAAAATTCAATTTTAAAACACCTTTATATCTGTTTCCCGACGTTTCACTTGTACTAAAACCCGCATCAAAATCTGAAGCAACAGATTACCTTGTTTCCCTCGGAATAGATCCCGCCAAGCCTGTAATTGGAATTTCTCCCAGCAGGGTGCTAAGCGGCATAACTTCAGCAGACAGCAATAATTCTGTCGGGCTTAATCACCGTGCACTTAGTAAAAGGCTTATCGGTGAATACAGAAGCCGCGGTTTCCAGGTTCTTATTATTCCACATGCAATGGACAGGATAGACCCAAATAAATGCGACTTTCATCTTGCCAGAGAGCTAATGGATGAGACAGGAGAAAAAGAGAATGTTTTTATAACCGGAGAAGAACTTTCATACAGTGAGGTCAGGGCTGTTATAGGGCTGCTTTCATTTTACATCACGGGGCGTTATCATTCGGTTGCATCTGCATTATACATGGGAACACCGGTAATCAGCCTTGCCTGGCATATAAAATATACTGATATCATGGCGGAGTTTCTGGATGATTTTCTGGCTATTGACTGCCGGAAAACCGGTATAGATGAAGCAATTGATCTGATCGGAAAGTATCATAATGACCTGAGCTGGTTTGATCCCAAAAAAGTAAGGTACAACAGGAGAAGAATCGACCGGCAGGTGGAAAGAAGTGTAAGGATGGTGATTGAATATGCCCAGATAACAAAACTTGAGGCATCATTTAGACCTTAATTTCAGGAAAATTTTTAAAAGCTCCCCCCGGTACAAAATTACCAGTCCCCCGATAATCAAAAAAACCAGAATGCCCGAAGTAAGAAACGGACCTGCCGGTGAAGACAGTTTAATTATCTCCAGTAATACTGCTGCAATAATCATTGCCAGTGGAAAATAAAACACCTTTTTGTAGTTATAACCGACCGGTGCAATCCTGTTCTGTATTATTTTCAACGCGATTATCTGGACAATAAAAGCGGTGAGGAATGCTATAACGGCGCCATAATAACCAATAGCTGGTGTGAGAAACCAGTTCATTCCCAGATTAATTATCAGAACGGCAGAATTAATATAAAAGAATACATTCGATTTCTTTTTAAAGAGCAGAGGCCAGGAAAATACCTGGTATTGTGCCCTGAGTATAAACCGCACAAAAACAATTGCCACCAGTCCCCCCGACAGAGTCAGCTCTGTTTCATAAAACAGCTGGATAAACAGCATTACCGGTAAAATGCTAAAAGCTATTATTCCGGCAGCTTCAGCTATAAAAAGGTTTGATAAGGTTTTTATTTCATTTTCTTTCTCTTTCACCCCCTGTTTCATGTACCGGTAAACTTCCGGCTGAACGGCGCTGGTCAGGCCCTGGATTATCATCTGAATGCCAATGGCAAATTTCATAGCATTATCATATATACCCAATTCACCAGGATTATTGATAAGAAAAAACCTGTCGGCGAATAAGAGTCCCCAATATATCAACTCAGTCAAAAAAAGCGGACCGGCAAATTTATGCAAAGCCTTCAACAGGGAGCGCTTATAATGCATTCCGCAGCTTCCGTAGGTATATAAAACAAGAATTAAGGCCAGGATAGCCCCTCCTGCAGCCGTCCCGTAGACATAACCGATGAAAGACAGATCATACAGGAATACACCCACAAGTTGAAATCCGGATCTGAGCACTCCTGAAAAAAAACTTACAATTACAAATGCTCTTAACCTCTTTTCATTTCTGTAAAGTACCAATAGAGTTGCGATAACCGACCTGTTCAAACCGGCAATAACCAGGGAGGGACCATATTCGCCGAAATTTTGAAGAGCGGGAAGCGGGAAAAGACTTCCTGCATAAGGACCGAGCACCAGTACCAGTCCCATCAGTAATAGTCCGCGACCTAAAATACCGCTCAAAACAGATGAAACCAGGTAGTTGTAACCTGTTTTATCATCTTTGTGGTCATAATAGAACCTTGCTATGCCTGTCCCCATGCCAAAGGTGCAGATAAGAAAAACCATGGATATGATAGCCTCAGTAATAGCCAGGTGACCAAAATCAGCAGCACCAAGCCGGTTTTCCCCCTCAATTATGGGGTAAACGATAAGCTGGAGCAGGGCCGGGAACACGGCAAAAAAGGTATATACAGCCGATAGCTTGAAATGCTCCTTAAGGTTTATCATTTTAACTTCAAAAGGAATGGTTAATCATGGCAAAAGTAACATAAACTTATAATAGTTTACAACAGGCTCTTTTATCAATGAGCAATATGATCTTTAATCCCATTTTTTTAACACCACTATTCTGTATGAAGACCTCATAGTACTTCGATACAAAAATAAAATGGGCAAACTATAAGGGTATCATGGATTGAAAAGCAAAATATCTGAATCATGAATTTCACATCAGATGAATATGGCTAAAAGAACTTATTATTGCATGTGAAATCGACCCTCAGGTCAATAAACCATGCAGGTTCCATTAGAGTGAAATACTTAATACAAATACATTGTTATAGTAAAATAAGGATAAAAAGTACGATAACTATAATTTATTCTCATAAACCAGTATTGTAAAAAACCTGACTTTAATCCAGTTAAATTAACATTTTACCTTATTTTTGTCGGATTATTAAAACATATTGTTTATATGCAGCAGGAAGATATTTTCAAAAAACTTACAGCACACTGTAAGGAATACGGGTTCATATTCCAATCCTCCGATATATACGACGGATTGAGCGCGGTATATGATTACGGACAATTTGGGGTAGAGTTAAAGAATAACATAAAAAAGTATTGGTGGGATGCCATGGTTCTTTTGAATGACAATATTGTGGGACTTGATTCTGCGATCTTTATGCATCCCGAAGTGTGGAAAGCCTCCGGGCATGTTGATGCTTTCAATGATCCGTTAATTGATAACAAGGATTCCAAAAAGAGATACAGGGCCGATGTCCTGATAGAAGAATACCTGGAAAAGCAGAATGATAAGATCAATAAAGAAGTAGACAAAGCGGCACGGCGTTTTGGAGAAAAGTTTGATGAGGGAATGTTCAGGCAAACCAATCAGCGCATTCTGGATTTGAATGAACGCATTACCTCCATAAAAAATCGTTTTGTTGAAGCTTCCGAAAAAAACGATCTTGATGAGATAAGGCAGATCATAATAGATTGTGAAATAACCGATCCGGTATCAGGTTCACGAAACTGGACAGAGGTAAGGCAGTTCAATCTTATGTTTGATACAAAGGTTGGTTCCGTTAGTGAGGATGCAAGCAAGATTTATCTAAGGCCTGAGACCGCGCAGGGAATTTTTGTGAATTTCATGAATGTGCAGAAGTCCGGCCGGATGAAATTGCCATTCGGGATTGCCCAGATCGGCAAAGCCTTCAGAAACGAGATTGTAGCCCGCCAGTTCATTTTCCGCATGCGGGAGTTTGAGCAGATGGAAATGCAATTTTTCATAAGGCCGGGAGATGAAAAGAAGTGGTATGACCACTGGAAGGAGAAAAGGATGAGGTGGCATAAAGCGCTTGGTTTTGATGAAGGCAAATACCGTTTTCACGATCATGCTAAGCTGGCACATTATGCAGTTGCTGCCGCTGATATTGAGTTTGCCTTCCCGTTTGGCTTCAAGGAGGTTGAAGGAATTCATTCCCGTACCGATTATGATCTCAGCCAGCATCAAAAATTTTGCGGCAAAAAGCTTCAGTATTTTGATAACGAGCTGAACAAGAGCTATGTACCATATGTGGTTGAGACATCCATAGGACTGGACAGGATGTTCCTTACAGTACTTGCGGCCTCCTGGCATGAGGAAAAGATAAAAAAAGACAATGGTCAGGAGGACGAAAGAGTAGTACTTCGTTTACCACCTATCCTGGCACCGGTTAAACTCGCAATTTTCCCGCTGGTCAAAAAAGACGGATTACCTGAAATATCGCAAAGGATACGTGATGACCTCAGGTTCGATTTTAATTGCCAGTATGAAGAAAAAGATTCAATCGGACGGCGTTACCGGAGGCAGGATGCTATAGGAACCCCTTTCTGCATTACCGTCGATCATCAGACAAAAGAAGATGATACTGTCACTATACGTTACCGAGACACCATGGAACAGGAGAGGCTGCCCATAGTAAAGCTTCGTGAAATAATATTAGAAAAAGTGAGCATCAAAAGACTTCTGGAAAGTATAGGTTAACCCCTGAGCATGTTATCATCTGCTATTGAACATAATTGTCCGGGTGATCCACTAAGAAGGGAGGAGTTAACGAGCACCATAATAAAAAGCCAGGTTTGTGAAAAAAGTCCTGATCATAACTTATTATTGGCCACCAAGTGGAGGAGCAGGTGTTCAGCGATGGCTTAAATTCACAAAATATCTTTCCGGCTTCGGAGTGCATCCTTATGTTCTCACCGTTGATCCGCAATATGCTTCTTATCCTCAAACTGACCCGAGCCTTGAAAAAGATATTTCACCTTCTGTAAAAGTATTCAGAACCAGATCCTTTGAAGTATTGTCAATAATCTCCCGCATATTCGGGAAGAGCAGTGTACCTTATGGAGGATTCAGCAACGTTGACAAAAATAGTCTTCTACAGACTCTGCTCCGGTTCATTCGGGGTAATTTTTTTATACCCGATGCCAGGATAGGATGGAATAAATATGCTCTTAAAAAGGCCTCTGAATTAATCCAACAGTACGATATTAAAACGGTAATAACCACCGGTCCCCCTCATTCCACACATCTGGCAGGATTAAAACTGAAAAAAGATCTTAATATCAAATGGATAGCCGATTTCAGGGATCCGTGGACCGATATCTATTACTATTCCGACATGTTGCACACACCGGTGGCTAAAAAAATTGACCTATGGAAAGAGAAGACAGTCCTCGATAACGCAGACATCATAATAACAAATTGCAATTCCAATAAAAATCTGCTTCTATCGAAAACAGGGATCAAAGATGCAGGGAAGTTTCATGTAATAACCAACGGTTTTGATGAAGATGATTTCAGGGTGCCTGTTAAGTCCCCTGATGAGTTTACTGTGACATATACAGGAACCATTTCAGAACACTACAAGCCCCGGGTATTCTTTAACGCACTTTCAGACCTTGTCAGGTTATATCCTGACGTTGCATTCCGGTTCAGGCTTTTGGGAAGTGCATCAAATTTAATTGAGAAGGAGATCAGTGACCTGGGCTTGAGTAATCTCTTTGATTACCGGGGATATGTAGATCATGCCAGTCTTGCTTCTTTTCTCAAAAGCAGCTCGGCGCTGCTTTATATTTTTCCGGAAACTTCAAATGACAAAGGAGTTGCAGGTAAGCTGTTTGAATATCTGGCAGCAGAAAGACCGGTAATTGCTCTTGGATCGACAGACAGCGATGCCGCTGCTATTATTGAGGAATGTGAAGCAGGAAGAAGTTTTACGCGCTCCGATTCAGCCGGTTTGACAGAATACCTGAAATATCTTGTGGAAATATTCAAAAAGGAGGGTGAAATTAAGGCAGGCAATGGTCTTTATCGGAGCTATTCAAGAAAAAAGCTTACTTCAGAGCTTGCGAAAATTATAAAAGATCAATCTCACTAATGTGCCCTTTTATCAGGCAATTGCAGACAAATTCCTCTTCCCATATGGTACTTATTCTAGTTGATTCTTATAAAATTTTCTGTGGTTTTTTATAACTTCGTAAACCTTACGGCATTATTTTAAGATAACAATTACTATAATAGTTTTATGGAATCCTATCAGAATGACTTGAAATGGCATGCTCTGCCTGTGGATGAGGTGATAGAAAAAATTCAGACCAACCCTGACGAGGGCCTGACAGAAGACGAGGTAAAAAAAAGACTTGAGAAATTCGGCCGGAATGAAATTCCCAAAGGCAAAAAGCGCAGCAATTTTGAACGGTTGCTGGCCCAATTCAAAAATACTCTGATTTACGTTCTTCTGGTGGCCGCACTTATAACCGCTCTTATTGAGCATTGGATCGACATGTGGGTAATTCTGGCCGTAGTGGTTATCAATGCTGTGATAGGATTTATCCAGGAAGGAAGGGCCGAAAAGGCACTGGAGGACCTGCAGGATATGCTTTCGCTTAACGCAACAGTGATCAGAAAGGGAGAAAAAATAACCGTCGATGCCGAAGAACTTGTCCCCGGTGATGTGGTACTTATGAAATCGGGGAATAAGATACCGGCTGATGTACGTATCATAAAGTCCAGGAATTTCTCAGTCGAGGAATCAGCCCTTACGGGCGAGTCTGAGGCTGTTGAAAAAAATTCTGAACCCGTGGAGGAGGATTCCGTTATCGGAGACCAGACCTCAATGGGTTTTTCAAGCACCATGGTCACCTATGGCAACGCCAGAGGAGTTGTAGTCAAGACCGGTGCAGAAACTGAAATAGGAAAGATAAATAAGATGATGTCTGATGTGGAAGAGATCACTACTCCTTTGCTTCAGAAAATTCAGGAATTCAGCAAATGGCTCTCTATAGTTATTCTTGGCATTGCTGCATTTTTCTTTGCATTTGGTTATTTCGTGCAGGAGTATGATCTGTATGAAATGTTTTTGATAGTTATTTCATTGGTGGTTGCCGCCATACCTTCGGGATTACCAGCTGTTATTACCATTGCCCTTGCAGTAGCCGTCCGTAATATGGCCGGACGGAATGCCATAATCCGGCGGCTTCCTTCTGTGGAAACTCTTGGTGTGGTAAATGTAATATTTTCCGATAAAACAGGCACCCTTACCCGGAATGAGATGACTGCCAAGACAATTATTACTGCAGATAATGAATATACCATAGAGGGTACCGGTTATGTGCCGGAAGGTAAAATAATTAAGGATGATCAGGATATTGGGGAGAATTACGAAAAAGTACTTAAACGACTGCTTCAGGCAGCGAGGGTATGTAATAATTCAGAGGTATACGAAGATGAGGAAGGAAACTGGAAACTTTCCGGCACTCCTACTGAGGGAGCCTTACTTACCCTGAGTTACAAAGCCGGATTCAAAGATTTTAAACCTGCCCGTCTTGATTCCATCCCTTTTGAGTCCGATCATAAATATATGGCTACTCTCAATAAGATAAACGGAGGGGCTTGTATATTTGTTTCCGGGGCACCGGAAAGGCTGCTGGAGATGAGTAATAAACAATATACTAAAGATGGAGAACAAGATATAGACACTGAATACTGGGAAAAGAAAATGGGAGAGGCTGCTGCCAAGGGGCAAAGATTGCTGGCAGTTGCCTTTCAGAAAGCCGATGATGACATGGATATGCTTGAGATGGAGGACGCAGAGAAAAACAACATCTTTCTTGGAATAATCGGAATAATTGATCCACCAAGACAGGAAGCAATTGATTCAGTCAGGGAGTGTAAGGAAGCAGGTGTCATGGTAAAAATGATAACAGGTGATCATGTGATTACAGCTAAAGCCATTGGAAAAGAGATAGGCATTGGCGACGGTGAGAAAGCTCTGACCGGTAAAGAGTTGGAAGAGATGGACGATGAAAAACTAAGGAAGGTTGTGGATGAATACGACGTATATGCACGTGCCAGTCCCGAACATAAACTCAGACTGGTGGAGGCTTCGCAGAAAAAGGGCTGGCTTTGCGCGATGACGGGAGACGGAGTGAATGATGCACCAGCCCTGAAGAAGGCTAATATTGGTATTGCCATGGGCATAAAAGGCACCGAAGTATCAAAGGATGCTTCTGAAATGGTTCTGGCTGATGATAATTTTGCCTCCATCGTTAATGCCGTGGAAGAGGGGCGGACGGTTTTCGACAACATAAGAAAGGCGTTGCTGTTTGTTTTACCAACTAATGGAGCAGAATCCCTGGTTCTGGTAGCAGCGATTTTCCTTGGCATGATGATGCCGATCACGCCGGTACAGATTTTGTGGGTTAATATGGTAACCGCAGTCACCCTGGCAATGGCTATCGCCTTTGAACCGATGGAGGGCGATGTGATGTTACGCTCACCCCGAAAGCAGGATGCATCCTTACTAAGCAAAATGTTCATATGGAGAATAGTGTTTGTATCTTTTCTGGTAGCCGGGGCAACTTTTTTCACTTTCGAATACCTGCGGGATATAGGAAGAGAAATTAATGAAGCCCGGACCATTGCAGTTAATACCCTTGTGGCGGGACAGATGTTTTATCTTCTTAATTGCAGGAAAATCAAGACCCCGGCACTGGGGAAAGGATTTTTCAATAACAGGGCGATCCTTTTTGCATTCGCTGCGCTGATACTTTTCCAGTTATTTTTTGTGTATGTTCCCTTCATGAATGAGGCTTTTGGTACAACGCCGGTCGAAGCGATATTATGGCTGTATCCCCTGGCAGCAGGTATAATAATATTCTTTATAGTTGAGCTGGAAAAATTTATTGCTGCTAAAATAAGAGGCATTAGGGAGTAATCCGGTGATCAACCCGTACTTTCGCAAGAATGGAGGTACAGTGGACAAGCAGAACACCCCTTAAAAATCTGAAAATGGGTATATTCTTACCTGATGATGGTAACATGTCCTGAGATCGGGGCCTGCCCGTTATTACGGAATATCACATAGAAATATGAATCCATTGGCAACTCGTATCCCCTGGATGTACCGTCCCATGGTTCGGGGTATCCTTCCTGGGATTTATATACCAGTTCGCCCGTCCGGTTGTAGACTTCGACAACGGCCCACGGATAAATTTCCCCCAGGGTGCCGGCCACCCTGCTGCCGATAACCCAGTAATCATTATGTCCGTCATCATTAGGAGTAAAGGCATTTGGTATCCTCATGCACAGCTCATTAGCGCTGTCAACCATTATGGTATCAACCAGAACGCAATTATTGAAATCTTCCACGGTAACGTAATAGGTCCCTTCACCAATATTATAGAGGTCTTCTGTTGTTTGTCCGGTGGACCAGGAGAACCTGTATGGGGAAGTCCCCCCCGACATATTTAATTCGACAGATCCATCATCAAATTCATCACAGTAAGGTTCAGTAATAACAGGGTAGGCCACAAGAGGATCGGGTTGTCTAACATGTATTATTGTATCGAGGGTACAGTTATTTATATCTGAAACCCTTACAAAATGATTGCCCGCACTTAGGCCGAATGCATTGGCCGTGGCCTGGCCGTCTTCCCAGTTATAGTATATGTTACCTGTCCCCCCTTCTACATCAAGGTAAACCCTTCCGTCAGTGTACCCATAACAGGTAGCATCTTCAACGCTCACATTCATAATTATTTCATCGGGTTCGGTTACAACAACAGTTGCTTCGGAGGGACAATTGACAGAATCGAACACCTGTACATGATACTCGCCTGCAGGTACATTCTCACGGTTACGTGTTGTTGACCCATCAGACCAGTGGAAATCAAACGGCGGGAAATCTCCCAGAATTTCAAGTTCTATCGAAGCATCAGATGCCCCATAACAGGAAACCCCGTAGCCGTTGTAATCGGTGGTAATTACAGGAGTTACCCTGAACGGCGGAAGAGCTCCTATTTCAATCTGTTTTCCGGTTATACACCCTTTTGAATCGGTAACCCAGAGGGTATATGACCCTCCCGTAAGATTTTCCACATCAGCCGTAGTATTATCGTCAAAGACATATCCCTGCGGTCCTTCCCAATGGTAATAATAAGGTGCAGTGCCGCCTTCCACCTGGCTTTGCGCACTGCCGTCATCATTTATATTGCAGGTAGCATCCGTTACATCAATATCTATAACTATGGGGTCCGGTTCAGATAATTTGAGGATATTAGCCGGATCATAATCGGTAGAGCTATACTGACATCCTTTACCGTCAGTTATAACTACCTTGTATTGACCGGCAGCAAGATCATTCTGATCGCGTGTGGTATTATCTTCAAAAACAAAATCTTCCGGGCCAGTCCATTCGAAACTGTAGGGAGGTCCTGATCCTTCGCGGACCGTAGTTATCCTGATGCTCCCGTCTGAGCCGCCATGGCACGATACCTGTTCTGCTGCATAGTTGACTGCTATCGGTTCTGCATTCGAGAGTCTGATTGATCCTTCGTCGTTACAATTATTTCCGTCGGTCACCCTTACCGTGTAACGTCCGAACCTGATATCTTCAAGATTTCGTTCATTAGAAAAGAATCCGTCAGGACCGGTCCAGCGTATATCATAAGGCCCGGAATCCGATGCCGTCTCCAGGGCAAGGCTACCGGAATATGTTCCATGGCATTCTATCTCCTTGCTGATATAAAAAGTGTCTATTGGACTGGGATTTACCCGTATCACCACATCAATAGGAATGCCTGGTGCACATCCGGTAGAATGGGCATGCGGGGTAATTGTATATGTTACGTACTGAGGAACCGTAGTGTGATTTTCCAGGTAATTGCTAATTACAGTACCCTGGGCAAGACCGGTTTCAGTTATGCCGAAACCTGTAAGATCTCCAGGATCGCCCTCAAATGAAGTAACGTAATCAAAGGTTATCACGCCGTCCAGAACAGAAGTGGGTGAAGTAAGTTCAAATTCTGCAAATGTTTCGTTGCAAATAGTATCCCTGTCGTTCAGCAGATCAGAAGTTACAATCGCGGTCGGGTTAAGATAAATAGCAAACATAAAATCATCTCCTTCACTGCAGTACCCAGTACCCGGTCCGCGCTGATCCTTGATATGTGCCTTGAAATGATAATATATTATCTGCACCTCGTTGCTCATATTGGTCAGGGTGTTGCTGAAATCTATCCTGCTATATTCCCCGTCAGGCTGAACACCCTCTACCTGTCCGCTCTCATACGTTGTGGTTAATGTATATATTTTATCGCCAATAACCGTTCCGTTCAGATCATCAATTTCGAAATTTATCACACTATTATCACAGTAAACAGTATCAGCAACAGTCACCGATATTAAAGGAGTAGGGTTAACCTGTATAATGATGGTAGTGTCAGTGCCGTCCTCGCAGTAACCGGAACCCGGTCCCGCCGGGTCTTTTATTAGTGCCCTCAGCCGGTAAGTTACTTCCTGAACTTCATTGGTAAGGTTTACCAGCTGGTTATTTATATCCTGACCTGCGGCATATTCGCCTGATGGCTCTACGCCAAGCACATCTCCGCCGGCATTGGTAGAGATCAGCTCGTATATTTTTTCGCCGTGCACATTACCCAGCAGGTCATTCACTTCTATAAGAATAGTAGATGAATCGCAGACTATGGTTTCAGCAGTATGAGCATAGAGCTCGGGTGTTGGATTTACTGCAACAATAACAGTTAATGTATCACCGTCTGCACAACCTGTATCCAGGGCCCGGGGAACAATTTTGTAAGTTACATACTGCACCTCGTTTGTATTATTTGTGATCTGATCCAGTATCCTGTGACCGTGGCCGAGGTTTATATCCGAGGTTGTGAACCCTGTCACAGCACCGGGACCTCCTGTTGCGGTGGCCGTATAATCGAAGGTCACCACCCCTGAAGTAACCGTAGTTGGTGTAGTAAGAGTTATATCCGTTGTACCATCATTACAGATAGTCTCAGTATCAGGAGTAGCAACAACCTTTGGAGTAGGATTAATGGTTACCACCACTGTTATTGGGTCACCGTCCGCACAACCTGTATCCAGTGTCCTTGGGATTATTGTATAGGTAACCGTCTGTGGCTGGTCTGTATCGTTGTTTATAGTATCCTCAATTTTCTCCCCGTGCAGCAGTCCCGAAGCAGAAGAGGTGAACCCTGTCACACCAGGATCAGATGCCACTGCGGTATAATCGAAGGTTACCACCCCTGAAGTAACCGTAGTTGGTGTAGTAAGAGTTATATCGGTAGTTGCGTCGTTGCAGATTGTTTGTTCATCAGGAGTAGCTATTACTCTGGGTTGGGGGTTTATCTCCATCTCTATAGTTACCGGCACTCCGTCTTCACAAATGTCTCTTCCTCCTCCGCGATCCATTTTAGGAGTGAATGTATAAGTTACTATCTGAACGTTGTCAGTGGTGTTGGTAATGTCATCGGCCAGGGCAGCTATTCCTGTTGCAGACTGGTCAGTGAGTCCTGTTTCCCAGTCACCGTTGACGCCAGCGGGATAACTAACCGAGACATCATACAACCAGGTACCCCCGGTATTTACAGTGTTCAGGTTAGTAATATCAAATACTGCATCCCCGTCGTAGCATAGGATATCCTCTTGTTCCTGGACCTGTATTTTGGGTTGTGGATTAATCTCTATGTCAATACTAACGGGTACTCCGTCTTCACAAACGTCTCTTCCTCCTCCGCGATCCATTTTAGGAGTGAATGTATAAGTTACTATCTGA
>CAZFOO010000001.1:63318-94736 GCA_964520585.1 uncultured Bacteroidales bacterium | reverse complement strand
AAAAGTACATTTCGAAAAAATTATCAGATTGTTTAATGTAATATATGACAGGCAAATATGAAAAAAATGACACAAATTTTCCGGTATTAACTATTAATTAACTATTAATTATCTCTCAATTAATTTTTGAATTAACCCAAGTAATGCATTTCGCTCTATTGGTTTAGAAACATAATCATCACATCCGGCAGCAAGGCATTTCTCCATGTCACCTGTAAGGGCGTATGCAGTGATTGCAATGACCGGGATTTTATTATTCATTTCTTTAATCGCTTTTGTTGCCTCAATTCCATCCATCCCCGGCATTTTAATATCCATTAAAACAATATCAATATTTGAGTTTTCCCGGAAAATTTTAACCGCCTGAATACCGTCTGCAGCATGTATTACTGTTGCTCCCATTTCTGTTAGAAGCTCATTCAGAAAGATGAAGTTCACCTCCTCATCTTCAGCAACAAGGATAACTATTTCAGACAGGTTATAGTCAATTAGTTTATCATTTTTAACTCCTTGCCTCTTAGTTGCCATATAGCTATAAGGCAGGGTGAAGTAGAAATTTGATCCCTTCCCAAACTCAGACTCAACCCATATTCGTCCTCCCAGTTTTTCAACAAAAGCCTTGCAAATTGGCAGTCCCAATCCCGTACCACCATATTTTCTAGTATAATCCAACTCTACCTGGCGAAATCTTTCAAATATAATCTCGTGATGTTCGGGTTTTATTCCAATACCAGAATCCTTGACAAAAACTTTAATAAAATTGTCCATAATCGTATAACCAATCTCTATTTCGCCTTCTTCAGTAAACTTAATGGCATTGCTCAATAGGTTTGTAAGAATTTGGTTAAGCTTCACCAAATCTGTTTCAATTTCTGCATATTCATCAATTAGCTGGAAGGAAATATTAATTGCAACATTTTGCTGAGCAGCCTGGGGAATGAAAATGTCCTGGACACGAGTAATTGCATCATTAATATTAGCTTTACTAATATGAACGTCCAGTTGACCTGTCTCTATCTTGGCTATGTCAATCATATCGTTAACCATGCTCAGAAGCTGATGGCAGGATGCATTGATAATCCGGGTAAATTTATCCTGCTTTTCATTAGGCAAACCGGGTTTAAGCAAAATCTCAGAAAAACCAATAATTGCATTCATAGGAGTACGGATTTCATGACTCATATTGGCAAGGAATGCCGTTTTGAGCTTATCGCTCTCTTCTGCTTTTTCACGGGCAACAATCAGCTCCTTGTTAATCTGTACAATCCTATTATTACTCTCAATTAACTTACTGTTTAGAGTCATGTATTCCTCATTCTTCATCTTAAGAATCATCTCGTTTTGACGAATTGCTTCATCTGTCTTCTTACGTTTTGTAATATCCTCAACTATTCCTTCATAGAAAACAGGCTTACCCTCCTTATCGCAAACAATCCGGGAACTCTCTGAAACGTATATTACAGAACCATCCTTTACCTTCCATGTTGACTCAAACTCATGTACCTCTCCATTCTTTGCTATTTCTATCTTAAACCCGTCCCTTGAGTCATCGGGGTCATATCCTTCTGGTGGCATGTTCAGGTTCTTTAAATCATCAAAAGAGTCGTATCCTAACATTTTCACCAGTGTAGGATTAGCCAGAATAATCTTACCATCAATAGTAGTCCGGTAAATTCCCACTGTAGCGTTCTCGTATAATCCACGGAAACGTTCTTCGCTTTCACGGAGGTCTTCTTCTGCTTTTTTGCGTTCGGTAATATCATTTAAAACAATAAAATTCAAATCATTATTCGAAGCTATACGAAACTCTATTTGTTTTATTTTACCATCCTTACAGCAAACAGGATATTCAAGGGGACTAAAATTGGTCCTGGTTTTATCAGCAGCACCCAGGCTTTCAGCCCATTCCATTTTAACTCTTCCGCGCAGTGATTCATCGGGACAGGCAAGACTGAGCCATTGACTAACATTTGATATATCCCCGGCAGTATATCCCAACATTTTCTGAAAACCCGGACTAAGATATATAGCTTCCTCATATTTATCTGCAATTATGATCCCCACAGGAGCCAGTTCGGCAAAAAGTCTGAACCGGGATTCACTTTCCCTGAGCGAATCCTCAATCAACCTGCGCTCAGTAAAATCCCGTGAATTAAATAGAATCTCCCTTGGATTTCCTTGCTCATCAATTATAAGTCTTCCAACAGTCTCAAACCACAGAAAGGATCCATCTGCACAAAGATTTCTATATACAACCCTTTTGCTATCATCTCTTTTAGCTATAAAATTCTGAAATTCATCTTTAACCATTGGCAGGTCATCTGGATGTACATACTCCATCACGTTGGTACCGATAAGCTGGTTTATTTCAAACCCAAGAATCTTATGTGACGCCCCTGCAAAGGTATAGTTTCCTTCAAGGTCAGTTAGTGATACAAGGTCAAACATATTATCAGAGATACTCTGAAGCATCTGTTCATTAGCCCTGAGGCTTTCCTGGGCTTTGTGAAGTTCAGTAATATCGTTGTTTACTACAATGGCACCCAACATGTCCCCCTGATTGTCTAAAACCGGAGCCGTGTAATTCAAGACAACTCTTTTCTGGCCATCTAAGGCATCAATCTCAATAAGCTCACCGGTAATTGTTTTGCCCTTAGAAATGGTATGGGCCAGGGCCCAATCGTCAGGAGCAATCTCTTTTCCTGAAGGTAAACGCCGGGCCTTAAATAAAGTATATTCATCAGGTCCTACTTTTGGTTCCCCTCCCCAGATTCTTATACCTGCCGGATTACCTCTGATTAATTTTCCATTTTCATCAGCAAACCACAAACCAATTGGAAGAACATCGAATATCTTATTAAGAAGTAATTCACGTTTTAATATTTCGTTATCGGCATTTTTACGGTCGTTTATATTAACATGTGTTCCAACAATCCTGACTGCTTTTCCTTCATTATCCCGCTCTACACATTTGCCGCGTGAAAGCACCCAGAGCCAATCTCCATTCTTGGCTTTTAATCTGAATTCCATCTCAAAGCTGCCGGTTATCCCATCAATACACTCACTTATTTTCATTAAAGCTGTTTCCTTATCACCGGGGTGTAAAAGATTTCGCCATGATCTTACCGTTTCGGCGAATTCTCCAACTTTGTACCCCAACATGGTAAAAAACGCAGGGCTAAAATATGCCATATCGGTTTTTATGTCCCAATCCCACAGCCCATCGTTTGTGGCCTCCATACTTAACTGGAACCGTTGTTCGCTTCGCTTAAGATCTTCCTCTGCCTGCTTGCGTTCAGAAATATTTCTTGCTAAAGCAATAACAACACCTCTGCCGAAATAAACACCCTGGGTAAGAGTAACCTCATCGGGAAAAACAGTTCCATCAGCCTTCCTGCCCCAGAACTCAAAACGTTGAGGTTTGCCATTATACGCTTTTTTAACCATTTCAGCCACCGAAGCAAGGTCGTTTATTTCCCCGGCTGACAGTATCTCAGGGGTTTTCCCTATTATGTCTTCGCGCTTAATCCCGTGAGATTCAATTGCAGAGTCGTTTACCTCAAGAAATACACCATTCTCATCCTGCACATAGATTGACTCTGAAACGCTGTTGATAATTCCCAGGTAGGTTTCCTGTGATTGCCTGAGTTTTTCCTCGGCAATTTTTTGTTCGGTTACAACCCTCACAATGGCAAGAGCACTGTTATTCCCATATTTAACCATTCGGGCATCGAAATGCTCCTTTTTACCATTCAATTCGATCGCATAGGAGTAGGTTTGAGTCTCTCCTGTTTCGAAAAGCTTTGTGATTGCACGCTGGTTAATATCTGCAAGGAACTCAGGGAGCACTTCAACAGCATTTTTATTAAGGAACTCTTCAGGTTTTACCAATAATATCTGAGGATTGCGTGAATGATAATCGAGAATAACCCCGTTTCTGTCGAAAATAAACATCGAATCTGGAATTGCTCTGACGAGTGCACTGTTACGCTCGTTACTATCGGCAAGCTCCCCTGTAAGACTTCGAAGTTCTTCGTTTATTTGGTTAAGCTCCTCATTTTGTACTGTATACTCCTCAACCTGTTTTTTTAGATCAGATTCACTTTGAAATAATTTATCGGAGGTCTGTCGAAGTTCATCGTTAGCCAGAAGCAATTCTTCATTCAGGGCCTGATACTCTTCATTCTTCTCTTGTAACTCTATTTCATTACTTTTCAGCTTATTCTCAAGCAGCTTCCGAGCGGTAATATCCTGGTTGGTAACCCTGAGACCAAGATGCATCCCATCTTCATTAAAAATATTCTGGCAAACATGGCCAATCCACCGTATTTCACCATCTTTTCTGATAATTCTCATATCAGCAAAATGCTCCTCTTCTTTTTCACCAGGAACAATGGCAAATTTATTATGCTCAAGAAAAAAATCTTTGTCTTCAGAATGAACTATATCCTCTAAAAGCCTTGGATCCCGAAAGAAATCGTTCTTGTTATATCCGGTAATCCGCTCGCAGGATGGAGACATATAGAGCAATCGTCCCTGAGGATCCTGCCAGTACTCCCAGTGATAGGCAAAATCAGCCACAGCACGGTATCGCTCGCGGCTTTCTATAAGCTGCTGCTCATTATTCACTTCACGGGTGACGTCAAGCAAACCAATTCTTATAAACTCTTTACCATTGGCATTCAATACGTTGCACCCCATCTTAATGAAATACTCTTTCTTTGCACCTAAAACCTTTATCAACTGGTTGCTTTTAGTCTTTTCCTTTATTACTTTTTTGATTAAAAGGTAGAAACGATCCTGATAATCAGGATGAACAAACAGGTTAAGGTTTTGCGATTTAAGTTTTTCAGGTTTCTGTTTAACCATTTCAGCAAACATTTCATTTGCCGAATGTATAATACTATTGGGATCTACAATCACGTAACCAATTGGTGCATTGCTAAAAAGCTCTTCATAATGCTTCTTCGACCTCTCCAGCTCATCCTGAATACGCATCAGCTCCAAATTCTGAAACTCCAGCTCCTGATGGTATATGCTTATTTCTTGAAGAATTTCCTCAACGGTTTTACCACTCAGGTCAGATAAACCCGTCTCACGGCTCTTAATAACCTGTCCTATCCTTCGCCGGAGAACCTCTTTTCGATTATTTTGGCTGTTCATGATATTTTAAAAATTATATAAGAAACACAGGCGCAATACGATCAAGGATAAAATTGCTATATTGCCTAATGCAAGTTTTTATTGTAAAACACCTATGTTGAACACCGCCCCGTCAAATTGCCCATCTGCACTATAAACAGGCGACCCTGAAATTGAAAGGAGCGCCTTTTTTTTACCGGGGATCTTTATATAGTGGCGGAAATCTGATACATTTTCTCCGGTTCTCTTAATAATTGCGAAAGGCAATTCACCGGATGGAATGGGTTTATCGTCAAGCCCGGTTATCTTCCACTTGCAAGCATCATAAGTGCGTGATATAATCTCCTGCTGTGAAATGCCAAAAATCTTTCCGGCCGGTTTATTGGCGTAAATTATATTACCCTCCGCATCCAACAAGGTTTTTGCCAAAGGGCTATTGTCAAGAACCTTCTGCAAGAGTTCCCGACTTTGCTTTAGTTCGTTCTGTGTTTTTTTTAACTCGGTAATATCTCTTGCCACACCAAACATTATTTTTCTGTCAGGATAAGGAAAAGAATTCCATGACAACCACTTTACCCTGCCATCTTTGCAGATATACCTATTCTCAAACTGGTAAACTTCCTGACCATCCACTATTGTAGATTTAGCATTTTCGGTTGTCTCTTTATCATCAGGATGAACAAATTCAAGCCAGGGTTTTGCAAGTAATTCGTCAATTTTCCATCCCAGGGTTTTTGACCATGAAGGGTTAAGGGTTTTAAAATACCCATCAAATCCAGCAATGCAAAGCATATCGATTGAATGGTTAAAGATGTCTTCACTTTGACGTAAATCCTGTTCCACTAATTTCAACTGAGTTATCTCAATAAACGTCACCATTATCCCCTCTACAGCGTTTTGTTCGGTCCGGTACGGACGCACACGGGCCTGCCATATATTACCATCCTTGTCGGTTATCTCTTTATCAATACTCCTTAGGTTTTCCACAACCGAGTTCACATCATCAATCAGGTCGGGATAGTTTGCCATAACGGCAATATGTGAGATGGGACGTGCAATATCAGATTCCAATATATTTGTAATCTTTGATACAACAGGTGTTATTTTGCGTATACAGAGATTTCTATCAAGATACAATGCTCCTACTTCAGTATTTTTTAGCAGGTTATTCAGATCATTGGTCATACGGGTAAGCTCCTCAATCTTGGTTTGATACTCGGAATTCACAGTGTACAATTCCTCATTTACGGACTGCAATTCCTCGTTGGTGCTCTGCAGCTCTTCATTGGATGCTACCAGCTCTTCATTGCTGCTTTGCAACTCCTCGTTGGAAGTTTCTAACTCCTCAACGGTTGCCTGTAAGTTCTCCCGGGAAGATTGCAACTCCTTCTCCAGCTCTATTACCCTGTTGCTAACTTCAACTTCAACATCGACTGACGTTTTTCTTCTCTTCTTTCTTTGGGTTCGGGAATCTTCAGCGATAAAACTGATAAGAAAATAACTGTTCCTGTCTAGGTTAATAACCCTGCCTTCAAGTGTTATTCTCAGGTTTTCAATTCCTTTCACACCGGTAATATTTTCAAAAGAATTTAACTTTCCGTCTTTTTTGAGCTTTCGCAGCAGATTGTTAACAAATAGTGCAAGGTCAGGTTTAATTATATTCAGCAAGTTGTTCGAGAAACGCCCGGATTGGAACTGTATGAAAGGGTTTACGTCGTTTATAACATGAATAACATTATTGCTCTCATCCACCAGAAATGACGGAGGCAGATATGCGGTTAGTGCACCATCCAGTAGCTTATCAATTTTTGGTATTTGCCTTAGCCTGGCCTGAACCATGAATTGCGCTTCCGCATCTTTAGGGAAGGTGCGTGGCAATGACATGTCCTTCACTATTGGTGGGCGGTAACCATCCTTACAACTATAAACTTTCCACTTAGAGTCAACGGGGTCGAAAGCTTCGCTCATCTCACCGATGCTCTCACTATTACCCATGAAGAGATATCCGTTTGAGTTAAGAGCATAGTAAAACATGGAGAGGATTCTCTGCTGCATCTCAGGTTTAAAATAAATAAACAGATTACGGCAAACCAATAGATCCAGTTTGGAAAACGGCGGATCCTTAAGAAGGTTATGAGTAGCGAAAACAACTAACTTGCGAACATCCTCGTTAACCTGATAGCCATTACCCTTTCGGGTAAAATATCTGGCCAGTAACGAGGGTTCAATATCTGAAACAATGCTGTCGGGGTAAAAGCCTTGTCCAGCAATATCCAAAGAATGACGATCAATATCAGTGGCAAAGATCTTTATATCGCAATCAATCTTATTCTTATTCATATGTTCAAGAAACTGCATGGCTAATGAGTATACCTCCTCTCCCGTGGAACAACCAACTGACCATACTCTTATTCCCTTCCTGGAATCAAAATCAATATTTGGCAAAACCTTTTTTTCTATACTATCAAATGCTTCCGGATCGCGAAAGAAACGGGTCACGCCAATCAGCATTTCGCGGTATAAAGTGTCTTTTTCCCGGTCAGATTCCGAGAGAAAAACAAGGTATTCCTCAAGGGAGTTAAAACGATTAATACTTACCCTCCTCTCAAGCCTGCGAATAATGGTATTTTCCTTGTAGTATGAAAAATCTATTCCGCAGTAATCTCTCAGGATCAAGATAATTTTTGTGAGCGTATCAAGGTCTTTACCCAGAATAATCTCAGTATTACTTGATTTACGGATGAAAGGATGTTCAATATAGTTCAAAAGAGCCTCCGGCATCATGGCTGGTTGCAAAATATAATCCACTAAACCGGTGGCAATAGAGCTGCGTGGCATACCATCAAACTTGGCTGACTCCTCATCCTGCACCATTACCATACCTCCGGCCTCCTTTATAGATCGGGTACCAAGAGTACCGTCGCTGCCTGTACCGGAAAGAATAATGCCAATAGCATTACGGCCCTTATCAGAAGCCAATGAGCGAAAGAAAATGTCTATTGGAAGATTTAATCCCTTTTTTGTATTATATTCTTCAAGGAATAGTTTATCGTGAAAAATCGAAAGATTTTTCCGGGGTGGAATCAAATATATATTATTGGGTTTAATTACAATTCCATCGGTGGCAATTTGTATAGGAATGGAAGTGTTTCGGGCAAGAAGCTCATCCATCAGGCTTTTATAGTCGGGTGAGAGGTGCTGAATCACCACAAAAACAAGATTTGTATCTATAGGCATTGCCTTAAAGAAATCCTGAAGAGCCTCAAGTCCACCGGCTGATGCACCTATCCCAATTACTACCTGTTCACCCCTGTTTTTCCAGTTTTCAGATGGTTTACTTTGTTTGTTTGACTTTTTCATTCTAACTAAAACAGGTTAATAAAATTAATAATCCGTTAATTTTTGAGCAAGCAGGCAGAGCAGGTTGGCACGGCAAGCTGGAAGAGTATCAGGCAGAATTTATATTTTAAGCTTTGTTTTGCCTCGTTCGTATTGAATAATTTTTGTCTCATCATCATATAAAAGGCTTATCTCACCCGGCCTGCCGGAATGGATGATTACTTCGGTTGCCCTTCCGTCACGCCAAAAGATATCGATCACCAGGCCACCTCTGGCTTTCAGACCCTTTACATGTCCGGATTTCCAGGCTTCGGGCAGGGCAGGCAATATCCGGATGATATTTTCTTCGTGTGATTGTAACAGCATCTCGGCCACACCGGCAGTGTATCCGAAGTTGCCATCAATCTGGAACGGCGGGTGTGCATCGAAAAGATTGTTGTAGATGGATTCACTGAAGAAATACTGGATATGCTCATGAGCCATTTCCGCGTCCAGCAGCCTGGCTGCGCAGTTGATAAGCCAGGCACGGCTCCACCCTGTGCCGGCTCCTCCATTTTCCAATCGGTAATCCAGGGTTTTTCTGACCGCATCAAACAGATCGGGTGCTGAATATTTGGCGACACTTGTACCGGGATGGAATCCATACAGATGGGACATATGACGATGCCCGGGCTCAAGTTCTTCGTATTCCCTGTCCCATTCAAGGATACGGCCATCACTGCCTAACACGAATCCTTCACGAAGCCTGCCCCGCTGTGACCTGATGGTTTGTAACAGTTCATTGTCAATGTCCAGTATCCGGCAGGCAGACATGTAATTATCAAAGACTTCAGCTATGGTTTGCTGATCAACAGCCGCACCCAGGCATAAAGTAACAGGGTTGCCGTGCTGATCGATAAACCTGTTTTCGGGTGAAGAAGATGGTGCAGACACCAGGGTGCCATCACGCGGATCCTGTATGATCCAGTCACTATAAAACTGTGCTGCCTCATGCATGGCCGGGAAAGCCCTTTCACGAAGAAATGTGGTATCATTGCTGAAAAGAAAATGCTGCCAAAGATGCTGCATCATCCATCCTGTAGCGCCAAAGGAACTGCCCCAGTAAGCTGTCCGGGCCCGCATCCAGGTCGGGGCCCACAGATCGGTGGCATGGGGGAAAAAGGTGCCCCGGCATCCGAAATTGTTCTTTGCTGTACTCCTTCCACTTACCACCAACCGGTCAATAAAATCAAACAAAGGCTGATTCAATTCGCTTAGATTGGCGACATCTGCCAGCCAATAGTTCATCTGCAAGTTGATATTCAGATGATAATCGGCGTTCCATGGTGCCTCTATATGCCTGTTCCAAAGGCCCTGAAGATTAGCGGGGTTTGTACCGGGACGTGAAGAACCGATTAGAAGGTACCTTCCATACTGAAAAAGCATTGCTTCCAGGCCGGGATCAACTGCACCCTCTTTGATCCGGTTTAACCTGGCATCGGTAGGCAGACTGTCGAGCCGTTCACCGGTCAGGTTAATATTCACCCTGTCGAATAATTGCCGGTGATCATTTACATGAGCCTCAAATAGTGATAAATCATCCAACATAGTAAGCTGCTCAAGCTCTTTCTTGTTTTGTGCCGGATAATCATCATGATACCAGGAGGAGTTTGATACAATATACAATGTGGCCTGCTGCACATTCACGAGCTCGAGGTATCCATCACCCCTGATAACCTGGCCTCCCTGATTGCTTGCCTGCAGACATGTCTCAAATTTCACGCCATCAAGTATTGGTGCCGGTCTGGAGTCAATGACACCACCCCGCTGTGTAACCTCACCCCGCATTACAAGAAGGTCATCTCCTTCGGCAACAGTGGCTGCAGTCGGATAACCGTTGTCTTCAGGCCTCTCCATCCGGATCCTGCCATTCAGGCCTGCTTCAGATTCGGTTTCGATTTCTACAACAATCACCTGATGGGGGTGTGAAGCAAATACCCTTTGGGTAACCAGGTTTCCATTGGTTTTGTATGATACCGTTGCTAAAGCTTTGGCAATATCCAGTTCCCGCCGGTATTCGGTTATATTGGAATGATCCAGATCAATATAGAGCTCACCCAGCGTTTGATGTGACCTGATTATATCTTTTCTGGAGAACTTTTCCACCATCATCTCATCAGCCTCAGCGTTACGTCCTTCTATAAGTAGTTCCCTGATGCGTTCCAGGTCTTCCGGGGTGCCATCAGGATCATCCTGCCACCTGTCGGCTGGCCAGAGTGAATCATCGTTAAGCTGAATACGCTCTGTATCTGTATAGCCAAACACCATGGCCCCGATACGTCCGTTTCCAAGTGGCAATGCATCCTCCCAAACCTCTGCAGGTTGATTATACCAGAGTATTAATGAAGTTTCGTCAGCTTTACGCTCCTCGACACAGGAAAAAAACAGACATCCCATTGCTATGGGGATAATAACCAAAAATAAAACTATTTTATCGTTGATAACCTGTTCTCTGAATAAGTTTTCAATGATTTTTTCAGCTTTTTCTTTGCTCATGAGCCGGACATAAAATTATGATACATTTGATATATCCCGGCACAGATACTCAGACGGAGCATGATGCCGGTGATATTTTGCATTACAATAATAAGGAAAAAGTCCGGATCTTAAAAGATTTCACTTTTCATTGAGATTGCTGTTTTTTATCATAATCATTCAATACTTACCTATGATCTCCCTGACGATTGAATTGAATTTCTCAACCTCTTCCATAACAGGGCTGTGAGCAGAGTTCTCAAAAGTAAAGAAACCCTTCTGTGGCGCTTTTAGTTGATTAAAAAATTCTTTTGCAACAGAATGAGGGGTGGTGTAATCATACTTCCCGTGAAAAAAATAAACAGGCACCTGTATGCTGTCTAATTCGTTAAGCAGGTTTGAATGGATCACTTCATTCCACATATGATTTAGTGAAAACATACTGCCATTCATAAAATTTAGTTTTTCTCCGATCGTATATTCACTTGTTTTAAACACTATTTTAACCAGTGGCCACATTCCTGTTATATCCCGGGTTGTGCCACCTCCGTATTTATTAACATATTTTCTCTGATTCATCAGATAATCTATCCAGATATGGTTACTTGCAAGCGAATCAGGAAAACTTAACTGGTCAAGCGCTTCCAAAGCCATTTTATCCTTACGATTATTAGCCTGTTCTTTAACCCATTCATATGATATCTGTTCTCCTTTAAATTGGTAGCATGCCTGCCCAATCCCAAAAAAAGCACGAAATAGTTCAGGGTGTTTATATGCAGTTAATATTCCTAATAATGAACCCCATGAATGCCCGGCAATATATATCCTTTCCTGGCTGAAACGTTCACTAAGATATTCGCTGAGTTCCCTGGTATCTGAAATAAACTGTGCCATATTCATGGTTTCAGCTGGGATATCTTTGGACCACGACTTTCCAGCTCCGCGCTGTTCCCAGTAAACCATAACAAAATCCTTTTCAATATCCCGGTTATAATGTTTCATGAAGGCAGCTTCAGGACTGCCTGGTCCCCCATGCAGGAAAAGCATTACTGGTTTGGTTGAATCCGCACCCCTGATAATAAGATACTGATCCTGGCTTCCCAGAGTAATTTTCTCAATAACTGAGATACTGCCCTTTAATTGGGTCCCACCGGAACCGGTTATCGGATCGGCTTTTCCCGGACTAATCGTCCATAGACCAACTAATAACATCAACACTATTGTAAATATTCCGCCAATGATGTAGAGGCTTATTTTCATTATTTTCTTTCCCATGTTCGATAAATTATTTTGTGTAATCCCACCCGATATTTCAATTAAATTGTCCAAAAAAATGTATTTATTAATTGCTTTGTGAAATAAGACTTTGGATAAAATATATGTTTATTGGTCGTTAGTTTCCAAACCATTAATCATTCTATTAAGTGAATGCCTGATTCCTTTTGACAAGGCTTCCATGTAATGATCTTGTGTAAGAAAACCGATTTCCTTGGATAATTCAGGATATTTCCGGCTGATCTTGACAATTACTTTAAAGGCAGTGAATCTTACCGATGGTTTTTTATTGATCTTCTCCCATATTCTGATGCAGTGATCGAACAATATCCCTTCAAATTCCTCATCAATTTCCATCAAATATAGAATTTTCAGCAATTCACGCTGATGTCCGTCACTTTTTTCCCTGATGCATTCGATGATGCTTCTGATATGACCTCTGATACGTATGTCATTTTCATCCATGCAGCTCCACAATAACCATGCTGCCCTCCATGAATAAGGTTGCTTATCGGTGATAGCCAGATGAAGAGCCTCCTCAAAACTTTCTGGGTGGTGTGACAGATACGAGATCATATCTGTTTTATAAAAACTCATTAATACTTTTTCCAGTTCTGTTTCCATTCATCAACTATAAGGTTTCATTTTTTGTTAAATAAGCGGTAGGCTGGACACCCTAATTCCTTCTGTTTACAGTATTTGCATGTTAAATGACCACGAATAAAACCATTCCCGACAGTTGTTAAGGCTATTAATATTAATATAGCCAATAACAAAACACTGTCAAATTTGATTATCAATGAAACTATACCTGGAACTACTGGTATCAATGATACTAATAAATCAGGTTTATCAAATTAATAAAAATGAATAATATTACTTTCCCGGTATTATCCAATATTTCCTTTCCAGGAATTGAATTAGTGACTGAAAGAATCATAATTTGTTTTGGGTTAAAAATATTTGTTCAAAAAGCTGTTGCAATCAATTACTTCAATTTCGGATAAATAGAAATCCCCGGTATCCTCAGTAATTCTCACCTCACATCCGGAACCGAGGGCCGAATAGTATTCAAGTCCGTCTTCAAAATAATTGATGTTTTTGTTAGTAATGGTTTGCTTAATAGTAATTTCATCGGTTTTTGTTATTGCAATTTTTGAGGTCAGAAGCACTATTTTCTTTTTTGCCAGGTCCTCCCCGCTTTTTTTACCGGAAAAGTAAAAAGCAATAGCCAGGCACAGCGGAGAGGTATATAGCTGAAAGCGGCTGTTCTCTGCAAGGCTGAGTATGCGGGCTGCACTAGTGAATACAGGGTATTCTTTATTAAGCACCGTTACTAGTATGTTTGCATCCAAAAAAACCTTCATTTTCGTGAATTGTAGTACTCACTTCTCCTGGATTTGCGCGAACGATTTCTGGTTACGTATTTTGCATTGCCTTCAACCAGCTGATTAACCCAGTCTGAAACCGGAAGTCCCTCAAGAGTTTTATAGCTGCCTGTGGTAATCTGGCGTAACAATAATTCGGTCAGGCGGGAAAGGCTGATATTTTGCGATTCAGCATATTTCTTAGCCTTATCGATTACTTCCTTATCAAATGAAAGGGTGACTTTTGCATCCATTACTTCATGATTTTATACGACACATATAATAATTCAATACGTATAAAGAAAATAAAAATCAGCATTAGAACTCAATCTTGTATCCCAAAGCAGGAATAGGCATCTTCATCTCGTCGATAATTACATCGTTTGTAATGACATCATAGAAAGGATCGGAATAATCGGGTTGCATTAAGGCATTTTTCATCATTAAATACCATACCCCGGTGAATTTTGCTTTGTTTATCCTGTAGCTGATTGTAAAATCAATACCTGTTGATGAAGGGAACTGTCTGGCAAATGCCAGCGAATTGTCGGGTTTAAACAATTGTCCTTCAATTGATTCATTATACAGCGCAGGTGTATAGCGTAAACCGCCCATATAGGTTACTTTTGCACTAAGGCTAAGGATGTTTTTATTTTTAACCATCCATTCTTTTCCGGCAAGCAGGTTCAGGACATGTCCCCTGTTGAAACGTGTGCTGTATTCTTGACCATCTCCGCCAACATACTTTGAATCAAATAATGATCCGGTGATTAAATAGTAATATCCATCTTTCAGAAATCGCTCAAAGGTTAAGTCAATGCCATAGTTTTTACCGGTACCGGAGTTTTCCAGTTTGCGGTTAATAGCCCAGTTGGAAGTAACATTTATTATTGCAAACGAACTGTTTGGATAAACCGGAATATCCTGCAATATCTGATAATATGGTTCAATTTTAATTCGCATAAAATCGCTCAATTTCCGGCTGTAACCCAGAACGAAATGATGCGATTTCATAAAATCAAGGTTTTTGTTTGGTGTTTCAATAGTGCCGTTATCGTTGGTTTGTGAATAATAAGTCCGCAATTCTTCCATTTGGGAATGTAATCCGTAAGCCACACTTAGCTCATCATTTTGTGTAAAGCTCCAGCTTAAACCTGCCCGTGGTTCAATTGTTGCTTTTTCATTTACATCAAGATAAATTGTATGAAATCCTAAATTGGTTGAGAGGTTGGGAAGAAGGTCAATTTTGAATTGAGAAAATGCCTGCGTCAATAATCCTGTCCCACTGTTATCCACAAAAGTAGACATCTCCTCCGGATTATCCCTGAACGCCATTTTTAAGGAGTTGTCAAAGAATAAACTATTCAGCGTTATCCCTGTCCTCGAGCTTACCCTTTTGCTCAACTTATGATTAACGATTGACCTGAATGTGTATTTTCCCTCGGTACTTGCAATATTATCGGTTGGAAGTAACCATGAATCAAACGTGTATTCTTTTTTGTCCATTTCATAAGCCATCCCATCTGCGCTTAGAGTAGAATGAATGAATGTTCTGGTACCTAATGATATACGATGTGAAAGCCCGACTGCTCCAAACCGGTTGAAATAATCCAGACCCGTACGATCATAGTCAGTTTCCCAATTTGAGACATCAGGCTCTGCTGTTTTTATATTAATGTCATCGGCTCCCAGTCCCCAGAATGAGAATGTACCCGCATTTTTTGTTGAGAAATCGAACTTAAAGCTTAAATCCTGAAAAGTTGGCAGGTTAGGGAAGCTCATCAAAGGCCCAATAAGCCCGAGAGTAGAATAACGGTAGTTAAATAAATAAGTTGCATTTTTCCCTTTCACAAATGGCCCTTCGGCCGAAAAAAAAGTGCCTATCATACTGGTTCCGGCGGTATATTCTCTATTGTCTGCGTTTCCGGTCCGCATTTTAATATCAAACACCCCTGAACTGGCATTGCCGTATTCTGCGGGGAATGCCCCGGTATAAAAATCAGAATTTCTTAGCATCTGGTTACTTAATACTGTGAAACCTCCTCCACCAATAAAATCGACATTTGGAAAGTGAAAGGCTGCAGGAATGTCAACACCCTCGAAACGCCACAAAACGCCTCTGGGCGAATTACCCCTGATGATAATTGCATTACTTGTTGTTTGGGTAGTAGTTACCCCTGCAAAGGCAGAAGCCAAACGGGCGGGATCGTCCAATCCACCTGCATAACGACTGGTTTCTTCAACACTGAAAGTACGTGCACTAATAGTTGCCATTGAATTTATGGGCCGGTCTTTGTTAGTATTTGCCCTGATTACCACCTCGCCAAGTGCAAGCGAAGACTCTTTAAGCTCGATATTCAGTACGACCTCTTTTCCAGATCCAACCATAATTTCAGAAACCGTAAAAGGTTCATATCCTATATAGCTTACCTTAAAATTATACCTTCCGACAGGAACCTCTTCGAGACGGAAATTTCCATCTGCGCCGGTTGTAGTTCCTTTTAAAGGTTCAAGACCATCAATGATAATTGTAGCTCCGATAAGAGGTGATTTTGAATTTACTTCTGTAATTGTACCTCTTACCGTTTGGTTTAATGAGTTTTGAGAATATGCATTTGACAATGTCAGTACCATCAGGGTTGCTAAAGCGAATGTTTTAATTATCTTAATTGTTTCCATTTTTATATGTAGTATGTTGTATATTATTTTTTACGTATTCACTGGTAATGTCGGGATTACCACTTATTAATTCGGTGAAATTTGAAGTTATATTTTAATGGTAAGGTTACGAAGTGCGGCAGCTATCTCAACAAGCTTATTACAATCTACAATCCCGGTATTGTCCTTCGGGGTGTGTGTAATATCCTGTTTATCTATATTTTCAATAAACCACTCTGAAGATACTGCAAGTGCGGGCCTGCCATATTGAAGAAAAATGCTGTGGTCACCCTGGGGCCAGGGTTTTCCCTCGATAATACCAGGATGCTTTTTAACAACATGGGAACAAATGTTCTTTACCGTATCCGGCAGGTCATAATATGAAAATGCGGTTTTTCCCTCTTTATATCCGGCACCGTCAATATTTATATTGAAGAGAATATTTTCAAATTTTTCCTGATTCGCCGAGATCCAGGCCATTTGGCCGGGAACTGAATAGTAATCTTCTCCGTTAAAGGCGACTATCTCAATTTGCCTATTACCGGAATAATCCTTTAGCAGGTCTGCGAGAAGCATCAGTACTACTACACCTGTTGCATTATCAATGGCACCAGGTGTCCCTTTTTTTGAGTCAATATGTGCAGTTATTACAATCCTGCCGTTTCCCGGTTTGCCTTTCCTGGCAATTACGTTATACCCTTTACCGGGTACCCTTTCCGATACTGAATTAAGAATTACCTCTTTCCCTGAATATCCGGCCAGCTTTATTCCTTCTTCCTCTGTCATGTAAACTGACGGAATGTCAAAATCACCATCCTCAATAAGGGGAAAGGGATAAATACCACCGGCAAGTGCAGCATTCCTTCCTGTGGCACAAATGATAGCCCTTGCTTCGGATTTTTCCAGCAGAGAAATTATCTTCTGATGATTTTCGGGATTGTAAAATACAAAATTTTTAGGCATTAGTTGCTCACGGGCAATATCACCATGCAAGAAAATGATCTTATTTGTGAAGTCGCCGTTTTCAAGCTCACTGACAGTTGACACACTTTCAAGGTATGACCTGACTGAGCAGCCTTTCGAATATGGACTGACCAAAACCTTAAACTCGTTGTTGCCTGAACGGAGGGTTGCTCCACCATCGATCCAGTCCACCGTATCAAACTCCTGTGATTCCGTCAACCATCCCAAAGAATCCATCTTACCTTTAAAAAACCGGGTAGCCTCTCTGTTCCCCTGGCTTCCGGTTGTCCTTTCAGGTATTTCCACGCAAAGGGTATTTAACAAATGAAGACATTTTTCACTTAGATTGCTGTTGTTCATCTTGTTATGTTGATATTTATGATTATTATTACAGTTATCTCCAGGTTGTAACTTTAATTCCATAATTCCGGGCCAAATTTGTTTTGCAACAGGAAATTATCAAATTGCAGGCCATTATGATTAAGTACAAGACTAGCAGAGCATAAAGTCTATTTGGCAGAGTGTAAATTCTGTCCGCATTCAAACAATTATGTACGTTAACGAACATAATTATACTCATAGCCGGTAGTTATCATTACAGGCATGTTTTAGTATTATATCTACAAACTGAATTAAACTATTCGGTTTTTTTTATGTGAAAAAGCAACTATTTTTTAATCTGCATCTGAATAAGTTGTAAATATCCTCAAGTACTATAGAAAATTTGCCATTTATTAACACCAGAGGGGTTCTTGTTAACTACAATATTGTTATTATCCTGTAACGGCTTTTTAACTGCCCAGGATTCTCATCCCGCTAAAGAAGACACCCGTAAAGATGCTTTAAGTATTTTATTGATTGCCACAGGTGTGATATGTAGCAAAAATACCGATAAGAAATAATGTGCATATCATATATGGAGGTGGGCGTTTGGGTATAACATCTACTTTCGGGTTGATATTTAATAATATTGTAAATCCGAGATTTTAGTAATTCAATGAAACCTTGGTCCTCTTTTAAAGAAACCTCCTCCGGTGGAGGATATTCTTTATAAGGCAATAAAATCTATAAATTATTATGATCATGGACTTTATATTAAAAATATATCCGGTAGGTCATCATAGGCATAAAACCCATCTGGTAATATGTGGAGATCTCCTTTTTATTGCTGTCCCAGTTTTGAATAAATATATTCTCCCTGTTGGTAATATTCTGCAGGTCAAGTCCCCATTCATGGTCAAAACTACTCTTGTTCAACCGGAAGGTTATCCGGCCGTTAAGTCTGAAATAACCGGGGAACCTCTCATTATATGATTCACTCCATCTGTAACGCAGGGCATTGTCCGCTAGAGACTGCTCCTGATCGATGGGCAGCTTCCGGTGCCCCCCGGCGTAAACCATTTTAAGATCCACCGAAAGGAATGAATTGCTGCCAATTCGCCATTCATAACCGGAAAGGGCATTGAATACAAAGTTGTTATTGAAGGCCGAATTGCGCCACACTCCATCGTATCCGCGATATCCTGCATCGAAAACAGACGCCGTTACCAGGTAATAAAATCCGTTGTTGAGAAACTTCTCAAGGGTGAGTTCAATACCTTTATTTTCGCCGGTACCAGAATTTTCCATATCATCATAAAGATGAAAAGAATAGCCTCCCCCCTGATTCATTAAAGAAAACTCCGGCCTGCGCCAGGCGACGGGTATGTTGTAAAGCCTCTGGTAATAAACTTCCAGCTTCAGCCTGTGTTCATCGCCCAGCAGTCTGTCATACCCTGCCACCAGGTGTATGCTGCGCGAGAAATCCAGATTCCGGTTAGTTTTCTCATACACCATGTTCAGGGTATCGGTAAGGCGCTGACTGAAATATACCGCTTTCATCTGCGTCTGGCTGTGCATCCCTGCACCAAGGTTCAGCGATTGTCCCTCGACAAATTCCCATTTCACTCCGAAGCGTGGCTCAACTGAATAACTGTCATTCAAAAAGAGCCTTGAAGAATGTACTCCTGTTGAAACCGACAGTTCATCCGAGAACCTGTGCTGCCACTCGGCGAACAGCCTGGCAAAACCCATGGTTCCGTAATTGTCCAGGTAATGCAGGTATTTTCCCCCGGAAGGGTCAAGCTGCATTCCTGTATAGCTAACATCGTAAAAATCATATACAAGTCCAGTATTGAGATAATTTCGTGAGCTAAAGCGATGTGAGTATTTGGAAGATAATGTGTACTTAATCTCGCCGAGGGTTTCCTTAATTTTTTCATTGTCTGGATCAAAGCTGAGGTCATAGATATCCGCGCTGCTTTCTATTCCCGATACCGCAAGTGTATTAGTAAAGCGCACGTCGTCACTAATGTAATAAACGTGGTTTACTCCCAGTACACCCATAAGGTTACTGTTATAAAGGTCAAGTCCGGTAAAACCATACTGAGAGTCATCATCCTGGCTTGAAAGCATAGCGATGCTGTTTTCCCCTCCAAGTCCGAATACCGAGATCCTGCCCCGCTCAAGCGGAAGGTTGACCTTGAAGGAGATATCCTTGTACTTGGGTATGGCGGAGCCTGTACCGAAGTCCATACCTGCTGCATGCAGCACCTCCATTGTACTGTAGCGAAAATTTGCCATATAGGATGCCTGGCTGTTCTTTGAGAAAGGGCCCTCGGCGCCAAGCTCAAAACCGTTAAAGCCTATCTGACCCATAAATTCATGATTCTGGTTATTACCATTGCGCATTCTGATATCGAAAGCACCCGCCAGGGCATTACCATATTCGGCAGGAAAAGCACCGGTGTAAAAATCGGAGTTGGTAAGGTGATTTATGTTAAGCATACTTATTGGTCCCCCGGTAGTCCCGATAGAGCCAAAATGGTTGGGGTTTGGTATCTCAATACCTTCAAGCCTCCAAAGCAGTCCGAGTGGTGAATTTCCCCTTATGACTATATCATTACGCTGATCGGATACCGAGGTCACCCCGGCATAATTGGCTGCCATACGTGACGGGTCGCCGAGGCTTCCTGCATATCGCTCGGTCTCATCAATGGTAAAGGATCTGGCGCTAACAACGGCCATCTCATTAATTGCCTTATCTTTCCTTATATCGGGCCGTACCGTTACGTCATCCATGGTATAGACCTGTTCTTCCAAAGTAACATCCAGTACCAGTTCCTTTCCGGACCTGAGCAACAGATTATTGTGGACAGCCAGCTGGTACCCGACCATGCTTACCTGGATATTGATTCGTCCCAGCGGGAGACCATCAATTCTGAATTCGCCATTTGCATTGGTGGCCGTGCCTCTCAGCGGATCGCTGCCCAGTATAACGACTGTTGCGCCTGGCAATGGTAAGTCTGTATAAGCATCCAATACCCTTCCGCGGAAAGTCTGGGTTAGCTCCTGAGAATAAGCTTTCGCTGAAAAAAACAATACAGTTATGATAAGGCCTGTTATAAAAGCTTTGTTAAAAATAAAGATCTTCATTTGGTTCCTGTTTAATCCTTTATGAAAAGTTTGCTTCCGGATTTATGTTGATTATTTGTCATTGAGGGGTGGTTACGTTACGAAAGACCTATTTCTGTTATGCTGCCTCTCTCCTTTTTTTTAAATGGGCTTATAATCCATTCAAGTGCAATAAAGAGGTATAAAAGTAAGCAAGATTTAATGTCCTGGTATCTCAAATACATCCTGGCATATACTCTCCCTGACTCTTCAAAGGTTATCTTATTGTTTGTAGTATCCATGATTGATAATTAAAATTGTTAAGAATAAAGTTAGTTTTTCTCATCTTTTCAGGGAAATCTTTCCTGATGATTTGTAATATTTTATGGCTGAATCTTCAAAATTTACACTTGACTACTAATCAGCCGGTATTTATCAAATCACAGGCCATAGTTTATAAGATGCTAAAAAAAAGCATGTTGATGTTTACGGAGGTATTCGAAAGTGTTCGTATTCGAACATGCAGTGTACAACTTTGAACATAATTTCTCCAGTCGATTTTTTGAAAAATCTTCATTATATCACATTATAATAGCTTATTATGAGAATTGGCGTAAAAATTGATAATTAAATCAGGCAAGAAAGCAGTCTATCCAGATTGTTGGCTATTCAGAATAATTTTAACTGTTAATCCCCTTGATATTAAAGTCTCACAAAACAACATGAACAAGCACATATTTATCGATAACCTGACAGCATCCATCGGAGCAATGGTGGCCGGAAAGAATAAGTTCTTTGCTAAAAGTATTAATAGCGAATCTTTCGAAGAAACCATAAATGGAATAAAACTTATAATACCAAAAATTGACCCTGAGGTAATTTTTGAAATTCCTGCTAAATCGTTGGTGGATTTGCTGGATCCCGCATTATACGTTGCAAAGTGGAAGGGAAAAAATTACCCCACAATAATATATCATCATGGCAATAATGAGCGTCCATTCAATTTTAGGAAAACCGCAAAAAATACCTTCTACAATATTTTCCTGAAATCACAAAGTGCTTTTGAAGCAAATCTTATTGTTGTAAGGGCTCCATTCCACAATTGTAAACTTCGCCACTATCAGGAGAAAATGACTGAGATGAGGAATTTTGTGGCAATGATATCAACCTCGGTCAAGCTAAATGAAGCTTTAATTCAGTACCTGCGAAGCGAGTCAAACGCCCCCGTAATTACAGCAGGCATAAGCCTTGGCGGATGGGTAACCAATCTGCACCGAGGGTTATATAATACATCAACTGCTTACGCTCCGTTAATGGCAGGTTCATTTCTGGGCGAATTATTTTTAAGAAGCAAATACAGTAAAATAGTTTCGGATGTTGCGTTAAATAAACCTGAGGAAATTAGAAAGGTATTGAATTTTGATGAGACTTTTAAAAGCCGGAATACCCAAAATATTTTCCCTCTTTTATCCAGATTCGACCAGTTTATTGAGTACAATGTACAACGAGACAGTTATAATTCTTATAATAGTTATCCTCTCAATACAATTGAGTGTGGCCATGTTACGGGTGCACTTAACACAAAATTGCTGAAAGAACACATCCTTGAAGTCTTAAACCATTGTAAATCTGAGTAATAACTTTGAATTGTATTTATTATTAACGACAAATTGGAAAATATGGAAACCATGGATCACGTAGTTTATCTTGACGCAAAGTCAAATGAGTTTGAAAAATTGTTAGATGGAAGCAAAACAATGATTATCAGAGGAGCAACAGGAAGAAAACTTCCTTATGGCAGAGTAAACAAGGGAGATGTTTTATATTTCATCAATAACAACGGTGAGGGACTTGTAAAAGCCAGGGCGGTTGTTTCTTCAGTATATAATTCAGAAAAAATGAATACTGAGGAATCAATAAAATTGGTAAAAGAAAATCTGAAAAAACTTGCATTATCGGACAAGCAATTTCAAAAATGGGCTGGGAAAAGGTATTTAGTATTAATTGAAATTATAAAATTTCAGGAGCTCGATCATTTTCCAATAGATAATAGTAATTATGGAAACATGGATGATTGGTTGCCTGTTGAAAAAATTGAAAGAGTGAAAAAGTAATATAACTTTTGAATGTTGAATACAGAAATGACAGATTTGTACAATATGATTTTCAAAAGAAAATCAATAAGGAAATTTGACAAAATTACGATCATGATTAGTAAAACTCTACTTGATATCTTCCCCATAACTACTCGACATGTAGTATTGGCAAAATGGTTGGATAAAGTATCATTCATATGTTTTTGTTATTGATTTTATCAATTCAGGTAAGCATATTTTATTCGATCTTGTAACCAATTTGACTTTCATTGATTGCTTCAACAAAAAAATCAACAACTTCTTTTTTAACTGGTTCCGGTTGCTCGTGACCAATACCCTCCAAAGTTTTTATGGTAGCATTTACACTGTTATTAAGGTAAATATTCCGGCAATTTGGCCAACGCTCTTTATGCATTTCTTTTCCCAATAAACTGAATATTTTTTCTCTTTCGGATTGACTGAATGCATCTTCAAAAGGAATGGCATCATTTGAATCAAGTTCCCCCATAAAATATAATTGTGGTGTTTGATTAAACAATTCCTTTTGGAACCCGGAGTTCAGGAGTTTATCAAAATCGCCTGTGCCTATTGGATATTCCAGATTTATTCCTTGCAGGCTATCAACAGGCAACATTAATAAACCGTTTAAACCACCCGCTGCTACTGCCAGGACTTTATCGGGATGGATTACAGTAAACCTGTTGACAAAGGTTCCCGATGCTGAAAAACCCGTCATCAGAAACTTATCCTCAACATAGATATTTCTCTCCTTTAGTTTCAAACGGGCATCATCAAACATTTCAATTAACTGTAAATCTATTCTTTCAATCCTGGTTCCTTTTCGAGACATGACGTCTCTGTCCAGTGCATGAGTATAAATCTTCCATTCCGATTGACTGCGGGGGAAAACAGGGACAATCAGTGGTATTTTCAAGTTTCGGGCCACATAGTTTCCCAGATAAAAATCCCTGGTGGCTGTTCTTTCTGCCTTTTCTATATGCTTTTGTAGATCGTCATCAGCAAATCCAGAATTATTTGGTTCAATAACAACATGAGTTATTTCTTCAATTGCAACGTCATCAGGAATATATAGGTAATATGGATAATTAAAGGAACCTGAATCATCCGGTTCAACAAAGATCAGTTCTCCGGTGAAAGTGTCAGAGCAACCAAACAATATTAATCCCATAAAAAATAAATAAACTAAGGTTCTTTTCATTTTTGTCACATATAATAGTTAACTTATATATTATTTTAACATTTATAGCACAACAGCATCTTTAGTTATAACATTTTGCAAACAGACATATGATAGCAAACCATTTATTTCAAACTCGTAACTACAAAATCGTGCCATAATAAGTATATACCTGAAAGGCAGGAATAAAGGGATACTTGTTGGTGGTTAGGAGAATTTATATTTTTGTCCATTTTCGTTACACCAGTGTGCGTTAGCGGACACCTTATTGTTCATTAGCGTTCGGATTTTCGTTGTATTTTTTGTCCTGCCGGCAACCCATAATTTTGAAAAACAAAAACAAAGGCAGTTTGGTATTTATTTTGTCAACATATTGCGAAAGCTGGAAGGTAAATACAATATAAAAACTTTACCTAAAAGTGATTATATTGTTACAGAATTTCCCTGCCGGGGAAAATTATCTTTAATGATAGGCATAATGAAGGTTTATCCTTCAATGAAAAAATTAATTAAGCATGTGCAATCGACAAAACTGCTTCAAATGTATGCATTCTTTTACCATCAAAATCTTTAATCTTCTTTTAAGACTGTTTTTTCTTTTGGTTTTTACCACGGTGTTGTCTTTCCACTCTTTCGCAGGACTAATTGATCCGCCAAACCAGGATCATGAGGATTGGGCAAACTTTATTGACAGGCAAATGATTGAGTTGATGGAAAGGTATGATCTGCCCAATGCTTCGGTATCGCTGGTTGCCGGTGGAAAAATCGTGTTCATGCAAGGTTACGGATATGCTGATATGAAAACCAGGACACCGGTTAACCCGGGGAATAATCTATTCCGGACAGGCTCTGTTTCAAAGATATTTACGTGGACAGCCGTAATGCAACTTGTGGAGAAGGGAATTATCGATCTGGATCAGGATGTAACCAAATATATAGATTTTGAATTGCCCCGCAGCATTCACGGGTTAAACCGTAAAGGACCGGCAGACCCGGTTACAATGAGACATCTGCTTTCCCACACAGGAGGATTTGAAGATGTCATTGAAGGACTGTTCAGGTTAAGGGCAGAAGATCACCTTCCCCTCCGGGATTATCTCGTTAAACACATGCCCGCCCGTATTTTTCCGCCGGGCGAAGTAATGGCATATTCCAATTATGGCACGGCTCTTGCCGGCTATATTGTTGAAAATTTAAGCGGACTGCCGTTTGAGGAATATATCGAAAAATATATATTTTCTCCCCTGGGAATGATCAACAGTAGTTTCAGGCAACCTCTTCCCCCTGATCTTCATAAAAATATGGTTGGTGCCTACCGTAAAGTGGATGGAGAATTCTTGCAGGGAGAATTTGAATATATGCCTGCCCCTGCCGGGGGATTAAGCACCTCTGCAGCAGATATGGCAATTTTTATGCTGGCTCACCTAGGTGCGGGCATTAATGATGGTGAAAACGTTCAAAAGCAGAGGGATCCTGTTCCGGGATCAACCCTGGAAATAAGCCACAATCCCGGAGGCAGTATTCTTAGTGAAAAAACTCTGAGTCGCATGCATTCCACCCTTTTCACCCATCACCCCCTGCTTGGAGGAATGGCATACGGATTTAAGGAATATACCATTAACGGACAAAGGGTTATTTTTCATGCCGGAAGTTCCACTCTTTTTAATTCCGGATTCTACCTGCTGCCTGAAGCAAATGCCGGCTTGTTTATTTGCTATAGCGGGGGCATGTACACAGGGCAGGTTGAAGTGTTCAATGCTTTCATGCAGAAATTTTTCCCCGGTAAGGGAGGACTATTGCAGGAAGATATTTTTCCCGATGCAGGTGCCCGTCCACAAAAAAATGAACTTAAAGGTGAATATCAGCAGAGCCGCCGTATCGAAACCGGACCCGATAAATTATTAAACCTGCTTAACGGGGTTATGAGAATAAGGGCAGACCAGAAAGAAGTTCTTGACGTTGATCTTCTGATAACACGATCCGCAGAGGGATTAGCAACAGAGGAGAAGGAAGATGGATTTAATATAGATATTTTTGGCTCTAATTACCGGTTCATAGAATTGGAGCCGGGCATTTACAAAAACTTTGAGGCACCTGCACTTTATCCTTTTGGTCCGCTGAAATACATAGTAGCAGACATTGATCCCCATGGGAGACTTATGCTTGCCAGCGATGGTCCAATGACTTTCATCCGGATGCCATTTTATGCCACTTCCGGTTTCGCAGCTGCTACGGCAGGTCTGTCAATACTGGTTTCCCTTGGTACGCTGATCTATTTTACAAGCAGGAAGTTAAGAAAGCTATTCAGCCGGAAGGCCGGCACCATTTTTAAACCGGGAAAAGTCCAGCAAAAGGGACAATGGCGGACTATCAGAATGATCGCGAAAAGAGTTGTAGTGCTTTATGCTGTAATGTTATTGTTAATGTTATGGTCACTGGCAGTTACCGGGAAGCCGGATCCTGTTTACCAGCTGCCTTTATCGGCATTCGGATATACATCATTCCAGACCCATATTCTTGAAATTTTGCCTTCGGTATTGTTTGTTCTGGCTATCGTACTATTTGTTTTCTGCATTATTTCCTGGAAAAAAAGCTGGTGGAAAATAACGGGAAGAATCCATTACAGTGTATATACATTTGCTGCCGTTTCACTGGCATGGTTGTTCTGGTATTATAATCTTACAGGTTTTTAAATTACTTAATATCTGTCAGAAATATCCACCTGCTTCAAACACTCACTTTATAGACGGACTCTTAAAATGAATACTGTAATGATAAATATAAGGCTGATCCGGCTTCTTCAAATATTGTTCCACCCCCTCCCAGGAATATCTGGCCTGTAAATTCCAGGTCAAGGTCTCTTAAAAGAGAATAATTCATGCTGGGCATCATAAATCCAGCCTCAATATCCGGCAGCACCATTACCGAAACCCCTCCCTGCAATACAGGAGAGAATGAATGTTGAGCACTCAAAGTTGCGGCATATTTTGAGAACATAATATTATCAGCCCGCAAAGGTTCGGTGATCATAAAAACATCTACCGGCCTTCTCCCATAACCACCATTATAAAGGAACTCAACTACTGCAAATGTTCCCCCTGGAAACACATAATCAAATCCCGCAGCAGCCACAATATTACCCCGTTTCATTCCTTCAGTCTTCTCCACATCATAAAACCATGTGGCTTCTCCCTTGAAGCCGGCTCCCCTAATACTTGCAGCCCATCCCATTCCCAGGGCCATGCGGTCCTTAAAATACCCGGCAAGAGTCTGCCAGTCATTATTAAGCCAGTTAAAATTAAACATGGCTGCAGCAACCATGTCTTTTTTGTCTTTCGAGGGACTAACAGCCAGCTGGAGCCGGGACAAATGGTCAATAAAGTATTGAACCCTTACCGCATCGGCACCTGGCCTTTCCGGGTAATCAAAATCAAAAAAAGAATAAGTATTGAAGAGGTCATTAGGATTGGAAACCAGATTGATTCCCCAGTTAATGCGCTGACGTCCTACCCTGACCTGCCAGTTATCCATACTCCAGTCCATGTAAAGTCGGTCGATTTCACTGTGTCCTATCCATGATCCCTCCGTCATCCAAACATGTGACATATCAACCAGACCATCGTCATTTGACAGAAGTTCACCTATTCCGGGATATACTTTGAACATTTCATTGTAGATAATACGGTTTCGACCCTCCAGACTGAATTGGATATTTGAGGAAGCATCAAAACTGATATTGAGCCGGTTGTGAATAATATTACTGAATGCCGGGTCTGAAAAATTCCTGTCAAACTGTAAGCCGCCCAGTTCCTTTATATATCCCCGCATATCTAATACATCTGAGAAGTTGTTTTGCATCGCAAAAACAGGATAAACAGATATTAATTTTATAAGTAAGATAAAAACAAAAAGCCTGTTCATCAACTTCATAATAGTCATAATTACAGTTAATGTGTCATTCGCTCTGCACTGCCCTGGCAGGATTCAGCTTCAGAGCTTTTAAAGCGGGATAAATGGCCGTAAAAAAGGCTGTCAGTATAACCAGGATGGTTAACATGATAAAAAATTCCCCATCAAGCTGCGGATAGACAGTTGTCTCAAAGCCAAATTCCCGTATTGAATCTCCCCCCAAGGCAGAAAGGTCTATTCCCGATTCTCTCAGAAGTAATATGGTGGAAAAGCCTGTTAGCATACCTAAAACCGCACCCGTCAAAGTCAGGAATGAGGTTTCAAGCAATATCATTATAAATATCCTTTTTTTATTCATGCCTATTGCCATTAGCATCCCCAGCTCTTTTATTCTTTCGAAAACAGACATTAGCATAGTATTAAGCAATCCAAAAGCAAGAGCCAAAAGAATTATTACTAAAATTATCATGAACATGGTGGTGGACATTTGCACAATATAACCCAGCTCGGGCGACACTTCCGCCCAGGTCCTTATCTCAAGGCCGGGATAACGCTCCTGGTAAACAGATGAAAATTCACTGGCTTCCTCGTGATCTGTCAACAGAATACCAACCTCGTTGACTATTTCATCATCACCAAGATAATCAACCAAATCCTGCCTCAACACAAAAACATTCTGTTCGTCCATCCCTGGATTGGCTGTCTGGTAAATCCCTGTAACCCTGAATGATGACGAAGTAAGTTCTCCGTCTACGTCCTGGAATGTGAGAACAATGCGGGAATTGATCCGGGCCTTTACCCTGTCGGCCAAAGCCTTCCCCAACAAAGCAGGATTCCTGATATCCCGGTCGAAATATTCTCCCTCAATTACATTCTCGTCGAGAGAAGTAGTTTCAGCCTCCATCCCGGGAGATATGCCAATCATGTTAACCCCTGTTGTCAGAGTTGCTGTACCGAGCATTCCGTTTACGGAGCTCCGGCCTGAAAATGCAATTACTTTATCATCATTTTCAAGGTCCTGCTTAAGTTCTACCCACTGTTCGATATTGTATTTAACATTAAAATCCTTCAAAAATTCAGGATGGTGGATCTGAACATGTGATATCTGCTGTTCAATGCTTGTCTCGAACCGTTGGTTTATAAGCCCAAAACTTATCGATGCAGCAAATATCCCTCCCCATAACCCGGCCATAATGGCCAGGACCATTATAATACTGCGCTGGGGATGACGCCAGATATTCAACCAGGATATTTTAAGTAAGATATGCATTCAGATAGATATATAGTTAGTAAATAATTTACCGGTATATTATGTATTTATAAAATGACACTTTGTCCTCAAAACCACTTGATATCTCATTCTTTATAAATATTATTTTGTCTGCCCGAGTGAGATGAAAGTTTTAATATCTATTTTTTTGTTCTGGTTATCTCAAGCCGAAAAACCTTATAAACCGGGAATAATCCGATTAAAACAGAAATAATAAGAACTATCTGGGCCTGGGTGTAAAAAACCGAAGGATCAGTTGAGAAAGGCATAACAGGTTCGAAACCATAATCAGCCATTGCATCAGCCATGCCTCCGGTCAGCCGGACAGGGTTATAATAAAAATAAAGAATTATCGGAATAGCCGCAAAGATTCCGGCAATGACTCCCGAAACGGAAAGGATCAATGATTCGATAAAACACATTACAGCTACCCTGGAACGCTTCATTCCAAGAGAGAACAGGAGTCCGAATTCTCTTTGTCGTTCAATCATCATCATTAGGATTGTTCCGAATAACCCAAATGCGATGACGATATAGAGAATAATCATCAAAACCCACGATCCTGCCTGGTCAAATTTCATCAGGGCAAGAAGATCTTCCAGCATCTCTTCCCAGGTAAGCACCCGGTACCACTCACTGTCTACCTCTTTTCCAAGCTCATTGGCAAGCTGGCTGGTCATGTCAGGATCCTCCGGCATGATGATCAGAGAAGTAAGCCGGTTATCTGCCATATAGAACCATTGTGCTTCATCCAGCGACATGTATATGGTATTGTTGTTCATTTCAGGGACCCTGAGATCGACTATACCTTGAACAGGATATTTACCGGCTGCCGTAGCGCCATGGAAACCCTGTCCCAGAAGGACCAGTGTGTCACCAATATCAACACTGAGGATACCGGCAAGTCCTTCGGCAATTAAAATACCATCATCGCCGCTTTCAAGATATTCACCGGCAACAATATCATCTTCAAGGTCATTTAGCCTGGTTTCTCTTGCGGGGTCAATACCGGAGACCATACTCCCCCTTGTAATATCTTCAGTGGCCACCAGAGCAAAACTCTGAATTCTGGGAACATAAAATGAAATTTCTGATTCAAAATCATCAATCAAACCCTTTATCTCCTCATCGTACAACATGCTGTTATCAATGGAAGGCTCTTCATCATATAGTACATCCTGTATCTGGATATAACCGGTACTGTATCTCACCATACTGTCAATCATCCGCTCATAGGCACCCTGTTCCATCGAAAAAAATGAAATGGCAAGCAAGACAGCAAATAAAACCGAACTAATGGTTATCAGTGTCCTTTTTCTGTTTCTCCAGAGATTCCGCCATGCTAATATTATCAGTAGTCTCATATCATTTTATCTAAATACCGCCGGTTATGGTTAATGAAAAAATTATCCTGGAGTTTCATCTTTGCTCACGGCACCATCTATAAGGGTAATAATACGTCTTGCCCTGTCGATAACTCTTTGATCGTGTGTTGAGAAAATAAGGGTGATATTCTCTTCTTTATTCAGACGAGCCATAATGTCAAGCAGGTTAAATGCAGATTCGGTATCAAGGCTGGCAGTTGGTTCGTCTGCAAGTACAAATTTTGGCTTTGATGCCAATGCGCGGGCAACGGCAACTCTTTGCTGTTGTCCACCGGACATTTGCCCCGGTCTTGAGTCAAGCTTATCTGAAAGTCCAACCTGTTCAAGCATTTCTTTAGCACGTTGTTCCATCTTTTGTTTGGGTTGCTTCTGCAAAAGCATTATAAAGGACACATTCTCTTTTGCTGTAAGCACAGGAATCAGGTTATAGGACTGAAAAACAAAACCTATATTTCTAAGGCGAAAATCAAACAAATGACTCTCTTTCATCATGGAAATGTCCGTACCGTCAATTATTACCTTCCCTTCGGTGGCTTTGTCGAGACCCCCAACCAGATTAAGAAAAGTTGTTTTGCCGCTTCCCGAAGGACCAACAATTGCAGTGAATTCACCCTCACCGAACTCAAGATTAACATTATTGACAGCCTTTACAGGCGCTGCCGAACCGTTGTATATTTTTGTAAGCTTTGTTGTTTTGATTACTGTTTTCATCCGTTAAGTTTTTTGCCAGAAACAGGTTACTTGTTTTCATCCGCTTAGCGGGAATAATTAAGGAAAAAAATTTACCGTACACGGGTCAGGTTTTGAATAGAAAAGAAATCCTCAGAAATATCAATTCCATAATCAGCCTCCTCAATTGTTATTATGGTT
>CAZFOO010000001.1:61357-63308 GCA_964520585.1 uncultured Bacteroidales bacterium | reverse complement strand
AACCAGCTTAAGATAAGTTGTTTTACCGCTTCCCGAAAGACCACCAATTGCAGTGAATTCACCATCACCGAACTCGATGTGAACATTATTGACAGCCTTTACAGGCGCTGCCGAACCGTTATATATTTTTGTAAGATTTGTTGTTTTGATTACTGTCTTCATCCTGTATGATTTTTTCCGGAAAACGGTTCATTTTTTATCAGTCCCTCATGAGAATATTTACTGAATATATTGTTTTTATCTTGAACGGGTAAGGTTCTGAATAGAAAAAAAATCCTCAGAAATATCAATTTCATAATCAGCCTCCTCAATTGTTATTATGGTTTTTTGGTCGTCCTTGTTGTTAGGTATCATCTCCATCACCGAAGGAATACGGTGCCCTCCCATGATTTTAAAATCACGGAAATTCATAGTACTTACGAGATCTCCTAAATCATCATAGTTTTCAACTTTAACCGGAAGATAATATTCCCGGTGTATCCAGTAGATAACTTTTTCATAGGCAACCGGTGTTTCCGGATGAGGGATAAGTTCGATTTTGAAACATTCATGACCGTCGACAGTCTCCTCTCCAAGCAGTTCATGTTCATAATCATCTACAGTCGATGTCCCGCTAACAAGATCATCATTGGTAAAGTCAGAGCCCATCCAGGATTGTGACATCATCGATGGAGGCATCTTGACCGTTCGATCTATCCTGGGCTGGTAATTCCACATCTCATCACCCCTTTTCAAAAATGCTGTTCCTTCTTCCCTGGCCGGAGCAGTAACATAAACCAGGGCATAATCATTATCCAATGACCATGACATCATCGATATTTCCCTGGTATAACGAGGCCTCACTGTTTCCATGGTCATCTCCTGGTAAGAAGCATCACCCCTCATATTCTCTTCCATGATCCGCACAATCTCCTTTGCATCACGGGAAGCTGACCCATTTGCTGAAAACATAAATGTCACGATTAACAAATTAATTATCATAATATTCTTCTTTATGTTAAAATTTTGGTAATTATAAAATCATTCCGGTTATAAGGACCATTTTATTCCATCGATTCAGAGAACAATGTAGTGTATCAATTCATATGAACTATAAGCCCTATTTACAAATCAGAAGGGATTATTTTTTTCTGCTTTCCCTCCATTTTTCAATCAGCCCGGGAAATATTTCCATCAGCCATATATAGAAATCAATTGACTCCTTTAACCACAATGATGTATTGTCATTTTTATTCTTTCTGAATTCATAAGATTTTTGAAAAATCTTCCTCATATGATCAAGATCCTGAACTTTTCTGTTAAGATGGGTTCCCCAGTCCATTTCAGGCATAAGACAAAAATATGTTTTCCTGTCGCCGCTAAAGGTAACCGGCTTTATAAAACCAATCTGCACCAGGACCCTTACATTTGTACTTATGGAACTTTTTGAAGCGTTAAGCACCGTAGAAAGCTCCACGAAAGATACATTTTCTTTATCTGCAACCATAAGATATCCGAATATCCTGCCGGCCATACGGGTTAGTCCGAGTTTTTCAAAAAACAACCCCGTATCCTCAATATGTCCGGCTTGTATATCATTAAGACCTGTGGTCCGGTTATTATTCTTTTCAGGCATGAATTAATATTATCTGTATTATGTTAATACTTGATACAAATATACAAAGTTTTCTAAGTTCTGCAACTACAGAACTCAGAAAACCTGCTTGCCACATTATTATTTAAAATAATAAAATGTTATTATGTAACATGATGACTAAAAAAAAGAATAACAATTTATGATGCAACCAGGAAAACTCATATATTGCATAATATAAAGAAACCAGGAATAATTAAATCAAGCTTTGATTACCATACTTCTTGTAACAAGAATCAAATATATTAACCTGAAATAATACCTGTTATAACCTGAATCAAATACATTAACCTGAAATAATACCTGTTATAACCTGAA
>CAZFOO010000001.1:46055-61257 GCA_964520585.1 uncultured Bacteroidales bacterium | reverse complement strand
TGTTATAACCTGAATCAAATACATTAACCTGAAATAATACCTGTTATAACCTGAACTAAAAAATAACTATTATGACCATCAACCGCCGTAATTTTTTGAAAAGATCAGCAATTACATCTGCAGGAATTGGATTTGCCTCTGTAATACCAACAGGTGTATGGGCAGCTAAAACATCTCCCAATGATAAAATTAATGTAGCCCTTATAGGCTGCAGGAATCATGGTTTTAATATTTTAAGGGCTCATCTTAATTATGATGATACCAATTGCGTTGCACTTTGCGATGTAGATTCCAATGTTTTAGATCAGAGAGCTAATGAGATAAGGACTAACTATAACCAAAACCCCAGGTTATACGGGGACTTCCGGAAAATGCTTGAGCAGAAGGATATTGATGCTGTTATCATAGGGACCCCGGACCACTGGCACTGTTTGCAGCTGGTTTACTGCCTGCAGGCGGGCAAGGATGTATACGTGGAAAAACCCCTTGCCAATACCATTGGCGAATGCAATATAATGGTCAGGACGGCCCGGCATTATAATAAAGTGGTGCAGGTAGGACAGCAGCAACGAAGCAACTATGCCTTTAATGAGACAATAAGAATGATAAAGGAAGGGCAAATTGGCATATTACGAAAAGTAAACATCTGGGGGAATTTCAATTATGGTATCGGGAGCATGCCCCGTGAGGATGAACCGGTGCCTGAAGGCGTTGATTATGATATGTGGCTTGGGCCGGCACCTGAACGCCCTTTTAACAGGAATCGTTTTCACGGATCCTGGAGGCACTTCTGGGATTATGGCGGGGGACTGATGTCGGACTGGGGAGTGCATCTGCTGGATATGGGTTTATGGGTTAAAGATGTTGTTGATGCGCCGGAGCAGGTAATGACCTTTGCAACTAATAACTCACCTGAAAACAGGCACAGGGACTCATTTGACAACATGACAGTGGTATACCCGAAAAAGGATTATGTTATGAACTGGGACATGACCGCAGGTGTGCAGCAGGGCCCTTATGAAAAACTTTACGGAGTTGCCTTTATAGGAGAAAAGGGTACTATTGTCACAGACAGGCACGGCCTCCGGGTATATCCCGAATGGGACGGCAGCACAAACAGCCATAAAACTGAAGCTAAAGAAATTAAGGGAACTGGTGAAGCTCATTCGTCACATGTAAGAAACTTTCTGGACTGCATTAAATCCCGGGAAACACCAGTTTGCCCGCCGGAGACAGGGAGAGCAGCTGCAATCCATGCCCATATTCCGAATATTGCAGCAAGGGTTGGTGCCCCCCTTTTAATCTGGGACGATGCAAATTCACGTTTCGAAAATAACCAAAAAGCCAATGAATTGATAACTCCCGAATACAGGTCCCCGTGGAAACTTCCGGAAATCTGGTAAAGTCCCTTCAGGACCTGTCCACACTCAAGGGATGCACCTTTCTCTGTAAAAAACAAGAAGGATATAGCATGTAGAATCGACTAAATCAATTTTTTATGGTAACCTAAAATTACTTGTTATGATCAACCGAAGAAAATTTTTACAAACCACCCTGACCGGCACAGTGGCCGCTATATTGACAGGATCATACCTCTCCCGCGGATCCCGGGTCAGCAGAATAAATAACATAGGTTTTATCAGCGGAATAATAGGCAGGGAACTAAAAGAAGATAATTGGAAAGAAGTGCTGTCAAAGACCGTGGAAATGGGATATACTGAAATCGAAACCGGGAATTACCTGGGTGAATCAGCGGACTCGTTTCTTGATTTCTGCAAAAACATAGGCCTTAAGCCAATTGCAGGTGGAGGCAGCTTTTCAAGAAATATGAATGAAGTGAACAGTTCTCTGGACAGACTCAATGAACTTGATCTTCAGTATGCTGTTATGTACTGGCCCTGGTTTGGAGGTGCACCGCTCACACTTGACAATTGCAAGGAGAGTGCAGAACTGCTCAACCGTGTCGGGGCAGTTTGCAAAAAACGGGGATTAACTCTCTGTTGGCATAACCACGATCTTGAATTCCGTGCAACAAAAGAAGGGATTATCCCTTTTGATTTTTTGATGGAACACACGGACAGGGAGCTCGTTAAATGCGAGCTGGATATTTACTGGGCCAGAAAAGGAGGCGCCCGTCCCGTTGAAATCCTGAAAAAATACATGGGAAGATATCCCTTGCTGCACATCAAGGATATGGCTCCCGGAGATGAACAGGATTTCGCGTGTCCCGGAAACGGTATCATAGATTTTCAGGAAGTGTTGTCAGAAGCAATAAAACAGGACATAAAGCACTTTTTTGTAGAGAAAGATAATGCACAGGATGGTATGGGCTGCCTTGAATCTGCTGCTGTATATCTTAGATCACTCAGATTCTAAAAGAAACCCTTGGCTATAAGAGATTGATTGCCGATGAAAAGTGACATCCGGATTATTGCCTGGAATATTGTTTATTCTTACGGTACTTTTTCCAGAGCATAATCACAGTAAAAAGTATGATCCATAACGGCCATATCCGGAACATGAACAAAACCAAGTCAACAAATCCGTACCATCCTCCTGCAACTGATTGAATAAGCCTTTGAAAAAAACTATCCCTGGGTATTGGTTCATATTTAAAGTCCTTCTCTCTGGTCAGGGTGATATAAAGAGTACTAAACTCCACCTGCTGAGAGAGATATTTTAGTCTGCCTTCAATACTCTCTATCTCTTCCTCAAGCCTTCTTGTTTTTTCCTGTATTTCAAGAATGTCAGTCACCGTAACGGCCTGTTGAAGTAATTCGTTATATCTTTCCAGATATTTCCTCCTGTTATCAAGTCTCATCTCAGTATCCATAAATTCTTCGGTAACATCCCTGACTGAAATATTTTTATGGACCATCGTGCCACCTGCTGCTTCAACTCCCACAATAAATGTCTCAAATGAAGCTGAAGGAATCCTGGCTGTCAGATTATAAACCGACTCGTGATCATAATCATTGAAATTCTCATTGGCATAATAGCCGCCGGATTGAATAAGGAGTCCGTCGATCCTGCTCTTTGCATCATCAATATCCTTAACTTTCAATCCGATATTGCCGCTCCTGATAATTTTCGTATCACCTGGTACCAGGGATTGTTGAGGCTCAGATTGGGTTTCGATTCCGCCTTCTGGCAAGGCACTTCTGTTAACGGATGGTTCAGTCTGGAAATCCATCGCTGTTTCACTCCGGTTATCGGCAGTTTGTTCTCCACATCCACTGATAATTATTAAAAGCGCAAAAATAGATAATACATGTTGCTTGTTCATGGTCTTGCATCAATTTGGTGAATTCAGGGTAATGATGACATTAACAAAAATTCGGCCAAACCGGGAATCGTCAATAGTAAAAATTTAGACAAAACCGGATAATCCAGTCTAACCAAATGATACATTTGATTTTAGGGCAAAGTCCCCGGCACAATACCGTGCCCTGGGGTGTGTATTTCCAGGTTAAATAAGGATTTACAAGCTAAATAAAGATAAAGAACCTTGAAAATTACACTTCTTTCACGAACAATATTGCTAGTAAATAGTTATCCTATAAAGGAAAGAAGGAATTTGGTGTTAACGCCAATTCTGGTTAACTTTAAGCTGCAATAAATAATTGTTGAACTTTTAAATACTATAGAAATGTCAGAATATCACGAACCAATTGAGGAACTTAGTCCCGAAGCAAGAGATTTTTCCAGGGCACTTAAAAGCCTTAAAGAGGAAGTCGAGGCGGTGGACTGGTATCATCAGCGCGTAGTAACTACCAGTAACAAAGATCTAAAAGAAATACTTGAGCATAACAGGGATGAGGAGATTGAACATGCCTGCAAAACCATTGAATGGCTCAGAAAAAACATGCCGGGATGGGATCAGGAACTAAGAGAAGAGCTATTCAAAGATGATGATAGCAGTGAAAAAAATTCATCTAGTCTTGAAATTGGAAAAATAAAATAAGTGAATTATGGATATCTTAAAACAATCATTAGCACCCATTTCTGCTGAAGCATGGCAGGAAATTAAATCGGAAGCCAAACGGTTTTTAAATACACATTTGTCAGCAAGAAGATTTATTGAAGTATCAGAACCCAAAGGATGGGATTTTGCCTCGATACCTACCGGCAGGCTCGTATTACCGGATAACCAGGATAAGGATGCTGTTCATTACGGCATACATCAGGTCCAGCCTCTTGTTGAGCCCCGCCTTCATTTTAATCTTAATATCTGGGAACTGGACAACCTGACCAGGGGAGCCAAAGATATCGATCTGGATGCCATGGAGGAAGCCGCCCTGAAATTTGCAGAATTTGAAGAAAGAGCGATTTTTTACGGAATGAAAAACGCTTCAATAACCGGATTAAAAGATTGCAACAAGGATAACAAGCTGGATTTCCCCGGACAGATAGACGGTCTTCTTCCGGTTATTTCAGAAGGGATTACCCGACTTGCAGAAAAATCCATCAGCGGGCCATATGCACTGATAGTAAGTCCGGAAAAATGGAAACAAATATCATCACATGTCAAAGGTTATCCGTTGAGAGTTCATCTTGAAAGAATACTGGGCGGGCCGGTAATTTTGAGCCATTTCATTGAAGAAGCCTTTCTGGTTCCTGCACATGCAGATGACCTGAATCTCATATTGGGTCAGGATATATCTATCGGGTATGAATCACACAACGAAAGGGAGGTCAGGCTCTATTTTACAGAGTCTTTTACTATGAAGATAAATGACCCGGAATCGATCATTCTTATCGAATAAGAAATAGAAAGTATTAAAGTTATAAAAGAGTTCTAAATGCCCCCGGCGGTTTAATAACACTACCGGGGGATTGTTTTTATTGGACCACTACCCAATAATTAATTGGATCGACTCCACTCATCACGGGGTCATGAAAGCTTACGACTCTGTTTACCTGCATTGCAAATTTTATCTTTCCTGATCAGATGCCCCAGCTTATAAAAATCATATAACCAAAGCCATGCCCCCCCCCTTACCAGGACAAATTCTATTACCGGTCCGCAAACAACAAACACAAACCCGGTTATACCCCTAAGAGAATAATCCTTTATTTTTTTATACACTCTCAAGATTCTGATGTTCCTAATAAAATCAACATCTTTTCCGGCATAACCAGTAATTTGAATCAGGTTTGAAATACTATTCCTGGTTTTGGCAAGAAATTCTCTGTTACTCTCATGAACATGATGCTTTACCGGATTATCGGTATGCAAAAGACTTATGTTATTCTTTTGGAGATCATAGGCAAATAAAGTATCTTCATGTCCATATCCGGCAATCCGTTCATCAAATTTCAATTTTTTAAATACTTCCCTGTCAATTAGAAAGTTATTACTTCTGAAATGACGATATGGATGCTTATTTCTGACTGACGGGGGACTAACTTCCCGGTTTATTCCGTATTTCCACCTGAGTCTCTTCTTTAGGGGTGGTGCTTTTGCTTCATAAACAGTACCTCCGCATATGACCTTGGAAAAATCCTGATTTATTTTGTTGATGTATTTTTGAAGAAATTCTTCAGATATGATTACCGAATCACAATCAAGGAAAAGGAGTTTATCATATTTTGCATACTCCAGAAACAGATTCCTGATCTTTGCCCTGCCAATATTTCTTTCAAGAGCAATATATCTAAAGCCTGCTAACTCCTTTTGATTGCATTTTCTGAATCCGGTATCTGAATAATCATCTATCGCAATAATCTCAAAAGGAATTCCTGCTGCCAATCCCTGTCGAATTAAACTATCAACTAATCCCGAAACCTCAGAATTATAAACAGGTATGCATACGGATATCATTATAATTTAAGAAATATAATTTAGGTCCGGTTTAACCGCTTTAAAGATGAACTGCAAATTTATTTACTTTACCGGGAATTCTTTAACCAGTCATTAAGCCGGTCTGTCCATGATTGCAGATATCCCCTGCCAATGGCGAGAGAATAACCATGTCCGCCATATGGATAAATATGCATCTCAGAAGATATCCCGTGATTTTTAAGTGCCTGGTAAAAATAGAGGCTATTTTCTACAGGCACTCCTTCATCGTCGCCTGAATGCACTATAAAAGTGGAAGGTGTATCCGGACCTACATGCAATTCATTTGAATAAAAATCGATCAGTTCCTGTGTGGCCCCCTTTCCAAGTAGGGCATCTCTCGAGCCGTTGTGGGAGAATTCTTCTCTGAAACTGATTACCGGGTAAACCAGGATCATAAAATCAGGACGGGCATTGATCCGGTCAATTTCATCAACAGGATCAAGAGTACGATAATCAAATTTAGTCCCCAGTGTAGATGCCAGGTGACCTCCGGCTGAAAAGCCCATTATACCGATACTGTTCTTGTTAATATTCCACTCATCCGCGTTATGGCGGACCATTCTCAATGCTCTTTGAGCATCCTGAAGGGGCGCTTCGTGCCTGACAACAATGGAATTTGAAACAGGCAACCTGTATTTAAGTACTATTGCCGCGATGCCTTTTGAGTTAAACCACTTTGCTACATCTGCTCCTTCCCAGTCATAAGCGAGAACACGGTACCCCCCTCCGGGACAGATGACTACAGCTTCTCCGGTAGCATGCCTTTCGACAGGAAGATAAACATCAATTTCAGGATCCTGAACATTTCTTATATAAAGAATATCTTTTTGCTCCTGTACCTCGGTATCCTCTGTCATAATTGAATTGGGAACCTTTCCAGTCCACAGTTTCATACTAAAATTCTGAGCATAACCTGATGTAAAAGTGATTAATAAAAATCCAATAATAAAAATATTTTGCATTTTTCCAGGGTATATAAAAAATTAAAAATTAAAAAATATATGTATGTAATTATATAATAAGAATTTAACATAAACAAACAATTAACCTAAGTGCAGCCGATTTTTCCATCAAAAAACGGATGATCAGATCAATTTACACCTGAAGAAATGGAAAAAATTTGATATAAAAACGAAATATCCATAGAGTAACCGTAGGTTTAATTTAACGGGCAGTTGCTGTCAGGAAAAATCACCCGAAATTCTGTCCATCTGTCAGGCCGGGTGGTAAGTGAAAAACTACATCCATGATTTTGCAAAATCTCTCTTGCAAGAGTAAGTCCAAGACCTTGTCCATTTTTCTTGGAGCTAAAAAAAGGGGCAAAAATATTTTTCCTCACCTCAGGCATAATAGGCTGACCGTTATTTATTATTTTAATGCAAGATGGAGAGGATGAGGTACTAACCACAATAATACCGGAATCTGCAATTGCTTCCATCGCATTGCAAAAAATATTTTTTAATACCTGCTCAAATTGATTTACATCAACATTCACCTCAACTTTTTCATTATTTAATTCATTCAATATTTTAATATTTTTTCCGGCAGCCTCCAGATTATAAAAATTAATCATTCCCAGAGCAATTTTATTGAGGTCAGCCAGCTCAAAATGAGGTGGAGGTAATTTAAATACTCTTGCATAGTTTCTAACAAAACTATTTAGATTCAGATATTTTTGAATAGCCACTTCAAGAGCTGTAACATATTCCAGACGTGTTTCGTCAGAAAATGAATCAAGATACTCCTTTACCGATTCAAGTATTGAATTGATAGGGCCGACCGAATTATTGAATTCATGAGAGATAATCCTTATAACATTCTCATAAGCATTTCGCTCAACCTTATAGATCTCACGTCCGTATTCATCAATGAGAAAAAACTGATTACGTAACCCCCGGCTTACGAAATTAGACCTGGTTACTTTATACTTCTCGAGACCGGAAAGATTGATGATGGCTTTTGTATTTGTGCTGATTCTGTTTAGCTCAAAAGCAAGAGGAGATGATAACTGCGAAAGCTTATTTCCAATGCATAATAGAGGATTAACTCCCATGAACTTTCCGGCAGCAGGATTCATCATTAATACCCTGTCTTCAGTATCCATTATCATAATACCAGAAGGAGAAATATCCATCAGCTGATCGAGAAAATATTGTTGTTCCTGTTGATGAACTCTTTCTTCACGTAGTTGACCGATCATCCTGTTATAAACCTCTATCAATCTGTCAAGATCCTTTTGACCTGTCTTTTTTAGCCGTACATTAAAATCCCGGTTTTTAATTGATTCAATACCCGAATAGATCAGATTAAATGGTCTGGTAAATGAAACATAAAAATAGGATGATATTATGATTGACACAGCAATTCCTGCTTCGGCAAGAATAAATATTTCCCTGTCCAGTCTGTAGATCTGGAGTGCAAGAAATACCTCCGCTGCATGGAGAAGAAAAAAAAATATCAAAAGCTTATTCTTCAGGCTCATAGGAAATACCATGTTTATCAAGTCTCCTGTAAAGCGCCCCCCTGCTTAAACCAAGATTCTGGGCAATTTTTGAAATATTTCCTGAATATATTCTCATATTAAACTCGATCATCCGTTTTTCCATCTCATCAATAGTCAGACTGGCAAAGGGAAACTCTCCGGAAGCCGTCATCCGGTTAGCGGAATTTATATTAAAATGCTCGATGTCCAGCAACTCAACGTTATTCATAAGGACAGTACATTCCAGGAGATTCTTAAGTTCTCTTACATTCCCTGAAAACTGAAGGTTCTTAATCCATTTCATGGCTCTTTCAGTTAACGAGAGATTCTTAAATGCATATGATCGCTTAATATTATCAAGAAAATAGTTAACCAGCAAAGGAATATCCCCGGGACGTTCCCTTAACGACGGCAGCCGGATATTAATCAGATTAATACGATAATAGAGATCTTCCCTGAACTGCCTTGTTTCGATCATTCTCTGCAACGGGCGGTTGGTTGCACAAATAACCCTTACATTAAGAGTCCGCGTATTACTGTCACCTAATATTTCATATGTCTTGTCCTGTAAAACCCGGAGCATCTTGACCTGTGAACTCAGGTCAAGTTCTCCGATTTCATCAAGAAATATTGTTCCTCCGTCAGCCATTTCAAATCTTCCTTTTCTATCAAAAAAAGCATCAGTGAATGCACCTTTTTTATGCCCGAACATTTCACTCTCAAAAAGACTTTGCGAAATCCCTCCCAGGTTCACCTTAATAAAGGGTTGCTCAGAACGCCTGCTGTTACGATGAATGGCTTCGGCAATAAGCTCCTTTCCTGTCCCACTCTCACCCTGGATAAGTACAGGAGCGTCTGTTACACTAATTCTTCCGACCGTTTCCAGCACTTTTAAAAACTCCGGGTCGTTACTTACAATGTTTTCAAATTTGTACCTCCTGTCAATCTGCGAACGTGATAAATTTCCTGACTTTTGTGATTCCTTTAAGCTTATGACTGTATTCAGAGTTTGTATTAGTGCCTTGTTGTCCCAGGGCTTGCTGATAAAATCAGATGCCCCGTTTTTCATTCCTTCAACAGCAAGATCGATGCTGCTCCATCCGGTCATAAGTATAACCGGAAGTGAAGGGTTTTTTGTCTTTATCTGCCTTAAGGTGTCAAGGCCCTCTCGTCCGGTAGTATCTGAGGAGAAGTTCATATCCAGAAAAACCAGGCTTAAATCATTCTTATCAATAAGCCTAAGCCCTTCTCTTGGAGAATTGCCGGTTATTACTTCACCATATTTATGCTTAAGCAACAGTTTAAGCGAAGTAAGAACAGCATCATCATCATCTATTATCAGGATCATCTGGTTGATTAAATATATTTTACGTATATGTTATTTTTAACATTCCTGATCAAACGGGAAAATATTGTTAAATATATACTGACAAGTAGTATTTAATTAAATCTGAAATGGGATCAGACTGTCAAAAGTAATAATAAACACTATGTCTGTCACCTATAAAGTAATTAATATTTACCAACTTATCATTAAGTTTACCGGATATAAAAACAAGTAATATCCGGAATAAATACTTACAACGGGTTACTTACGTTTTCCCGTTTCAAAAGACCAGCTGCCTCATTTTCAGCCACCTTTACAATATTGCCATCAAACAGGTAGACGGTACGGTCCGTTAGTTCGATGAGGCTTTCATCATGAGTTACCATCACAATAGTTGTTCCCTCCTGGTTAAGGCTGCTGAGAATATTCATTATTCCCGCACCCATCTGGCTGTCAAGATTACCTGTAGGTTCGTCCGCAAAGATAACCTGAGGTTCACCAACTATTGCACGGGCAATCGCCACACGCTGGCACTGCCCTCCTGAAAGCTGTGATGGATAATGACTGGTCCTTGCTCCCAAACCCACTTTATCAAGAACTTCCCGCACCATCTTTTTTCTGTTTCTGTAAGATATGCCTGAGCGGTATAGCAAAGGCAATTCAACATTATCAAATACATTAAGCTCTTTTATAAGATGAAAACTCTGGAAAATAAAGCCCATTACGTTATTGCGGATTTTTGCCAATTCCTTGTGTGTTAATGTACCTGTATCCTGATTGTTAATCAAAACCTTTCCACCAGTGGGAAGATCGAGTAATCCCATAATATTTAACATAGTACTTTTACCGCATCCGGAAGGACCCATAATCGAAATAAATTCCCCTTTTTCTATAGATAGTTCAATATTATTTAATGCCAGGGTTTCTATTGATGAGGTACTGTAAACCTTTTCAACCTGATTTAAATTTATCATAATCAATAAGTTTTAAAAATATTTAACAATATAAATGTTTCTAATCACGGGAGCGAAGTGCTTCGGCAGGAGTAATACGTGATGCCTGCCAGGCCGGGACATAAGCACTTACTGCACTTACCACAAAAAGGACCAGCGCGGCTAGAGGCATTGATATCCAGTATATCAGGGGACTGACATTAAAAGGGTAACCATATACAAAGTATAGTTGAAGCAATGGTGCCTGGATGGTAAAGATCAGGCCGGCAACTATTCCCAGAGTTGTTATCATCAGGGTTTCTCCAATAAACTGATTGAAAATACCGGAATTTTGTGACCCCAGGGCATGACGTATGCCAATTTCAGCATAACGGCGGCGAATGGAAAACCAGAGTAGTCCTGCCAGGCACAGAAAAACGTTCAGCAAAAGGAACACCACTATCTTCAGGAAGATACCAATATCTGACCAGTTTTCTTTATTACTGATTTTGAGGTCATAACCCATTGTTTTTATTTCAACATTCTCGTCTTCCGTAATTTTTGAGAGGATATTCTCAAGATTATCCTTGTTAAATTTTTTATCAATCCGGAAAATAATGCGGGATTTTACTTCACTGTCATACAGGTAGATAAACGGCAACCTGGTAAGGGATTTTAAAAAAGGTACAATCTCAAATTCCACCACACCTGCAACCGTTAATTCTTTCATCGGACTTTGAGGATCATAGGGATTGGTCCTGAAATTAAATGTTTTTCCTGTGGCAGAATGATCGCCGAACAATGTCTCTTTCAAATCAGAAGAAATTACACATTCGGTAATGCCCTGCCCGGACCTGTCTTCATTGCACCAGCGCCCCTCGGCCATCCGGTAACCCATAAGTGATCCGTAATTTGACCCGGTTAATATTCTTGTGCCGGGATAATAATTTTCCTCAGATTCAATATTGGCAGGCACAGGATAAAAAAGCGCGCGCTGTGCTGTTCCGTTACCATCGGTGAATCCCGCTTCACTAACTCCAGGGTAACTGCGTATCACATTATATAACTGAGACCTGAATTCGTCTGTCTGCATTACAGAATCTCTGAACTGATCAAGATCAAAATACATTACATTATCCCTGAGGATCCTGGACTGCTGCATAGGCCTGGCCATATTAGCTATCATGAAAGGGAAGGACAAAAAAAGCAGGATATACACAAAGGCAAATTCGATTATAAGCAAAGAATTTTTCCTTCTTTGTTTCCAGATGATTTTAAAAATTTGACGTATCATAAGCTTACTCCTTTAAGTGATTCGGCGATTTGTAATTTAGATATGCGAAGGGCAGGATAAACACCGGATAATAATCCAAAAATCATAATGAATACCACTGCCGATAAAAAAAACATAAAATTGATCTTAAGTTCCATTTCATCAGGAACAGGGCTTGATTGATTAATAAAAAAGATCATAACTGCTGCCCCCGCCAGACCCAGCAGACCAGCCAGTGCTGTTATGAATACATTTTCTGATATGAATTGCAATAGAAGTTGGCCGCGACCGGCACCGAAAGCTTTTCGGACTCCAATTTCACACTGCCTCTCGTATATTCTGGATAGATTTATGTTAACCATGTTAACAATGGGGATTAACATAAACAGAAACGAAACAATTATGATGGTAACCGCGAATACCCCCATACCCCTGCTACCGGCCGAACCGGTCCGAGATCGCACAAAATGCTGGAAAGGAGTATCTAACTGGCATATGATCTGATCATACTCCTCTTCTGTTGCAATATGCTGGTTAGCCAGGTATTCATCGAGTTCATGGCGGATTTTGTTTCTATCCGATTTTTCCTTCGCAAGTAAAAGGATTGTTGACCTGTTGCCTGATAGTGATTTGTGCCCTGAAATTTTTTCTTCAGAAGTTAATGGAATGAACACATCTCCCATTGCTATCTCCCTGTATCTCGAAATATTTTCAATCACACCTCCAATCCTGTAATTCTGATTTCTTATCCTGATGCTCTTGCCAGCTACATCAGTATTTCCGTATAAGGCTTCGGCCGTTTTTCTGTTTATAACAGCCACCCTTGCCCCGCTGTTAACATCATCTGTCGAAAATGGAAATCCTGAGAGAAACATATAGTCCAGTATTTGCCAGTAACCGGCATCAGTGAGTATAAGGTTACCCCACGAACTTTTCGTTCCTGCAAGCACCCGGTTATATCCCCAGTAAGAAAAGTACGAGGTCACTTCAGGCAAAGTAAGCTTGTCAACTGAATTCCTGGCAAAATGATAACCGGGTGAAGACTGCTTCGAGGTGCCATCATTTTTAATCAATATTGAGCTGCTGACAAGCATTCTGTCTGTCTTCAGTTCAGGCGAGCGGGGACCGGTAACTGCATCAATTATAGCAACAGCAATAAGCATAAGCATTAATGTCACTCCAATCCCCATTATACTGAGAACCGTATAATACAGATTCCTGCCCAGCATCTTGATTGTTATTTTTAAATAATTTTTCAACATATGCAAAAGTTTAAGAAATAATTAATTGGTTTTGATCTTGATTTCAGTAAAATGCAACTTGTCCTCCATATTTGATATAATTACTGTTTCTCCGGGATTAATGCCTTCTTTGATCTCGACAAAATTAAAACTGTTATCACCAAATTTGACCTCTCTTCTTACTGCCCGGTTGTGACTTAAAACAAACATATAACCGTTTGTATTACCGGTAAGATAATTTCCGCGGGGCAGTCTCACAACCTTTTCATTATAGGAAGTAGTAATAAAAAGATCAACTTTTTGATTTGACCTCAGGGAAGGGTGACTTTTATTGTCCAGCCGCACGATGAATCTTACACTTCCATTATCTATGGTGGGATTGACGGATACAATTTTTCCGGTTAACACAGAGTCATTCATTACTACCTTTGTATTCGCATTAATTGAGAGATTGTTCATATAATAATCACTTATTGAACCTTCTATCTTAAAACTGCTCAGGTCCGCAAGTTTCAGCAGATCACTACCAGCTAAAACAGTTGTTCCTATTTTATCATTAATATATGTAATGACACCGGGGGCAGAAGCACGAATTACCGATGACCTGATCTTTCCTCTTATCTCTTCAATATTCTTATTGTGAATATTTATCTCATATTCAATATCCTTTATATCGGTAATCAATGATTCCCTGTGGTTTTCGATTCCCTGTTCCAGTCGATTCAGTTCAATGCGGGCAATCTGAAGATTAAGTTCTGCCTGACGCACCATTTCACTTGTACTTCCGCCGAGCTCCTTAATATATTTTTCAGCTTTATAATGATTTTCAACATTCTCAGTCCTTAATCTCTGTATTTCATAACTGGTTTGTGTTTCAATAAGACTTCGCTCCATGTTGAGCTGCATTTTTTTAATACGGTTTTGCTTAGAGGCTAATTCTTCAAGCATCTTTTCCAGTTGGAATTGTTCATTCTTTGTATCAAGAATTAATACCGTATCACCTGGTTTAACAATATCACCAACATTCCGGTATATCTTTAATATTTGGGAAGTTACAGGGGATGTTATTACTTCTTCAAATTCCGGCAACACAGTTCCGGATGCCGTTACAGATCCCTCAATATCACCGGTTTCAGCTACAGCAGTTTTAATATCTGATAAAAATACCGAAGGGTGTATAAATGAACGGATAACTTGAATCACCAGGATGGTAAGCAAAACAAAAGCAAGAATCCTGATTCCAAGCCGCAATTTTTTCTTTCTGATAGTAGATACGGATATTTGCCTGTCCATGATATAATTTTTTATCATGAACAATCAACATTTGTGCCTTATCGCATATAGTCCTGTTTATGTGACTCTTACAGATTTTGCGGACAGATGGAAAATGTCCATAAATGGACGGCATGTCCAAAAACAGACAAAAGGGGATGGTAATGGTATCGTTCGTAAAAGGAGCATATCAGAGTTCCAATCGGAAACTCTTCTGCACAAGAAGATGGCAGTAATCTATTATTCGGTAAAAAGGAATTTCAAATTGCAGTAAATTCCACCTGATTTCCGTAGGCAGTTCCGGTAGGGGTGGTAACAAATGCCACTATATAGTAGGTAGTTCCGGAAGTAAGGAGCGTAATATGGCTTGTAAATTCAATTGTATAGCTGTTATTGTCTTCTGTGATATCCATATCTGTACCCGGAGAGATCATATCATTTATATCAGGATTTTCACTGGTACTGTAACATACTCCATATTCAGTTATTTCGATATCTTTGTTGGTCTCCAGCAGTCCACCGGTTTGAATTCCGCTCAGCGTAATCTCCGGTTCCAGCGTAATAAAAGATGTAATTGCAACCAAATCATCATCCCGCTCACATCCGCCAATTACAGTAAGAATACTAATTGAAAGGATCAAAGCCGCTGAAAAACAATTTTTAAAAAAAGTGTATTTAAAAGACATCATCATTATTATCTCAATAAGAAGTCAATTGTAAAAATATATGCAATATATAGTTATTTCAATTAATCTCAAAAAGCAGAATGACCAAAAGTATATAAGATCCACATAAAAACAAACTTTGTTTCATTGAACTAAATATCCATA
>CAZFOO010000001.1:0-45955 GCA_964520585.1 uncultured Bacteroidales bacterium | reverse complement strand
TGGATGCAGATAAAAAAGGCTGTCTCCTCTTTTAAGACAGCCTTTTTTAATTATAAACCAAGGGCAATCTAAACCGCGGCACTCACAAGGAAAGTCGCAGCAAATGCTATAATAGCATACAGCTCAGGAAATACACCAAGGATCAATGTATTACCAAAAACATTGTATCCTGATCCAATAGCTGCTATACCATTAGCACATACCTGTCCCTGTCTTATCGCTGAAAGCAAACCCACTATTCCAAGTGCAAACCCTACCCCGAAAATAGTTGCTGCAGAATACCAGCTAATTTCTGCAGGCAGGTAGCCTGTATACCCTGTTAAAACAAAGTATCCCATAAACCCATACAGTCCCTGAGTTCCGGGTAATGCACTAAGTACCATATAGCTACCGAATGCATCCTCATTCTTTTTCAGTGCACCTATTGAAGCATTTCCTCCCATAGACACACCAAAGGCACTGCCGATACCGGCAAGTCCTATCATTAATCCAATACCAATGTAAGCTAAAATAATCGGTTCCATAAAATTTAAAAATTAAGTTAAGTGAGTAAAATTATTATCTAATTAATTTTTCTAAAAGGATTATACTTTATCCCGCCACCGGTAAATCCGGCATTCTTATAAAATTCAACAAAAGTAAGACGCATCGGATGAACGAATGCACCAAGCCCCGACATAAAAAGGTTAATCCCATGTCCGAAAATAAGAATAATGATCATAATGATCACGCTTACAACAGGAATGTTCCCGCTCATCGAAACGGCCAGGCTGTTGAAAACGAACCCAAGAATGGCGCTGGATATACCAAGAGCAAAAAGACGAATATAACTAAGAAGATCTCCCAGCAGTCCGGTGGCCATATTGTAAGTATTCCACAGACCAAGTCCGAAATTTGTAAATATGTTCCTGTAAAGATTATTAAGCAGAAGTATCATAATTCCACTTACTATCAAAACAGTATAAAGAACCGGCCTGAGACCTTCCATGGGTATTCCAGTTAATACACTTACCAGATAAACGAGAAGGCTTCCAAGTATAAGGGTAAGCCATCCATAGGTGCCCATAGCAAATTTCCATCCAAACTGTCTGGTTTCATTAATAGCTTTAAGGATCATGCCAAATATGATCTGTATTCCTCCGAGTATTACAGCAAGATAAAACAGGAACATATTTATATCAGTGCCCTGTTCGGCAAACATTATCGCAAGGTCCCGGTAAACAGGAAGATTTGTCTGGTAAAGATTTATCCCGAAAAATACACCGCTTATAATTCCAAACAAAACAGTTGCCAGTCCGAGATATAAAACAAGTACAGTAATGGGCTTAAAATCTTTTGCCACCTTTCCTCTTGCAACAATTGCACCAATAGCCATAAGGAGACCATAACCTATATCTCCCAGGCAAAATCCGAAAAACAAGGCATAAAACGGTGCAAAAAACGGTGTTATATCAAGTTCTTTGTAATTGGGTAATGAGTATAGTTCTCCAAGTTTCTCAAATTTATCGGCGAAACCTTTGTTTTTGAGCATAATGGGAACCTTGTCATCAGATTCCGGAGGAGATGTAATAAATGCAGCACCCGTACCGTCAAGAAATTTGTTCACGGTATCTTTTGACTCCTCGGGAACCCATCCCTCAAGAATCATAAGACGATCATCTGCCTCTTTTGAAGTGTGATAAACAGTCTTTTCATATTCCAGGGCCTGAATAAGTGAGTTCTTGAACTCTTCAACAGCGGTAATAGCGGTATTTGCAAGATGCACAAACCTGCTTTCAATACTTTCAATCTGCTTCTGAAGCTTAGCTTTTTCCTCTCTAAGGGAGTTAAGAGAACGTGAGGGGGGAGTAACCTCCTCGGCCGGAATATTTATCTCCTGGTCTCCTTTGGAAATAACAACAAAATAGATCTGACCCCCTTGTTTGTTGATCTGCTCGAGTGTATAATCCTCTTCCCATTGCGGATCATATTTGCGTACAGGAGATACAAAAAACCTGAGAAATATATTCTGCTTTTCAAGTTTCTTAATGCTTTCAACAGAAAAATTACCCCAGGGCTGAAGCTCAATAATTTCTTTATTAAGAGAATTTAACTTATTCTTATTATGATCAATCTGATGATTCAATTCATTAACTTCTTCATATATTTCTTTTCCATCATACTTCTCGTCAGATGAAGATGGTTCAGTTATATGCTTTTTCAGAAAACGAATTGTTTTATCAACATTATCAATATACTGATACTGTTCCCTGATCTCGTCGGTAATCTCTGTTTTCTTTTCCAGTATATGAACTACACCGAGTTCACGTAATTTATCAAGAAAATTATCGTATTCACGATGATATACCAACAGGGAATATTTGGTCATTGGTGCAATCATACTATTTCCTCCGCTTGCTGTTGACGATTTTTTACTATTTTCTGTGAGGATTTCTCAAGGTTTTCCTCATCTTCAAGAAAACGTTTTATCTTCAGGATGGCTTCTTCATAACCGGGTATCTGAACTTTTTCATACAGGTTCACTTTCTGAGTAGTCTTTTTTCTGGCATAATCAAGCAGATGCATTTTTCTGTTGAAGAAATCCCTTTTAATTCCTATTGTTGCCAGTTCCTCAAGAACGGTGATCCCGTCAAAGTACCAGTCCGGTTTATTTACCAAACTGAACTCCCTTATTTCAAATTCAATATCATCAAGAACCGGTGTGTTCACCCCGGCAATCTTTTTTACCGAAAGATTTACATCCTTTATAGTTATTAGTCCGGGATCAAACTCTGCCCATAACCTGGCCATGTATTCGTATGCCTTTATCTTTTCCTCCAGTTCACTATCCAAAAGGGCAGCTTCATCCTTGGCCTTTTTCACTTCCATGCGCAGAGCAGTCTCTTTGTTCTTGATAGTGGGCAAAGCCCTAACCCTGACCTGGAGTTGCTTGTTAAGTTCCTGAAGTGCTGTTTTATTATATTGAAATTTTATTGCCATCTACTTATTGCTGTTTTAGGTAAAACAAACTCTGATCAGACTATTTTCCGGGATTTCCGGGATCACTCCTGTTTCGGCCAGTATTTTTCAACATATTCTTCACGAATACCAACCTCTTCAGGCTTAAAGTGACTGGCAAAAAGCTGCCATCCGGTATCCATCATGGTCTCGGTATCAATATTTACATCAATGGCAAGCAATTTTTCCGAGTATTCCTTTGCAAAACTTAACGTCCTTTCATCATAATCGGTAAGATCAAACCCGTTTTCAAGCTTTGTACGGGCATTTGCAGCATCAGCATACAATCTTACTGCTGTATTCATAACCTGAGGATGATCTTCGCGTGTTTTCTTTCCGATAACAAGCTGCTTAAGACGGGACAGACTCCTGAACGGATCGATAATTACCTTGCCAATTTCAGTATCCCTGCGAAGGAAAAGCTGTCCCTCAGTAATATAACCGGTATTATCCGGTATAGCATGAGTAATATCACCTCCGGAAAGAGTGGTGACCGCAATAATTGTAATTGACCCGCCTTCAGGAAACTGAACAGCCTTCTCATAGATCTTTGCAAGGTCACTGTAAAGGGATCCCGGCATACTGTCCTTTGAAGGGATCTGATCCATACGGTTTGAGACAATACTCAGAGCATCTGCAAAAAGGGTCATATCTGTCAACAGAACAAGTACATTCTCATTCTTGTCCACTGCAAAATACTCAGCCGCTGTCAGAGCCATATCAGGAACCAGCAGCCTCTCAACAGGAGGATCCTCTGTGGTATTAACAAAGCTGATAATGCGGTCCAGTGCACCTGCATTATCAAAAACATTCTTAAAATAGAGATAATCGTCATTCGTGAGGCCCATTCCACCAAGGATGATTTTATCGGCTTTGGCACGAAGGGCCACCATGGCCATAACCTGATTAAACGGTTGATCCGGATCGGCAAAGAAAGGTATCTTTTGTCCGGTAACAAGTGTGTTGTTAAGGTCAATACCTGCAATACCGGTAGCTATAAGTTCCGAAGGCTGTTTCCGGCGAACAGGATTAACCGAGGGGCCGCCGATTTCACGCTCCTCCCCTTCCACTTCGGGTCCGCCATCAATAGGCATGCCAAATGAATTAAAAAAACGTCCGGCCAGGTCATCACTGACCTTCAATGCAGGAGGACGCCCATAAAAGGTGACTTCGGCATTCGATGGAATACCTTCTGTACCCCCAAATATCTGCAATGTTACACTCTGCCCCTGGATTTTCACTACCTGTGCCAGGCGGCCGTTTACTGATGCAAGTTCTTCATAACCCACTCCTTCGGCATTGAGTGAACATGTAGCCTTGGTGATCTGGGTTATTTTCGTGTATATTTTCTGAAAAGCTTTAGTTTCCATTATGCTGATTTCTTTTCGTCAATTATATTAAGTAATTCTTTTTCATGTTTTTTGAACTGTTCTGATTCAAATTCAGAATAATTCATCTGTTTAAATTCATTGATTATTCTTTTGAAGTAAGGGTTAACCTCTTCAAAAGAACCAAATTCGAATTCGGTTTCATAAACATCGAGGACCTTTGCAAGCATATATTTTTGCCGGTTTATCGGGCATGACTGGTCCACCGGGTCAAAAGCATCCTGCTGCAGAATAACAAAATCGATTACCTCCGATTTCCAGAAATCCACGTGATAATTAACCGGAACTCCATCATCTCCAAGAATATTAATTTGTTCGGAAGCTTCCTTGCCTCTTATAAGAATATTCTTCACCAGCATCACATCATTAACCCATTCATCCCCTATGTTCTCTTTAAGATAATCCTGCAATTCAGGATATTCAAGATATTTGGAATAGCTGTCGATAGGATCGATGGCAGGATATCTCTTACTGTCGGCACGTTGCTGTGAAAGCGCATAAAAACACCTGGCAGCCTTCTTGGTCGATTCTGTAACCGGTTCCTTCAAGTTTCCACCTGCAGGTGATACGGTGCCGATAAATGTGATCGAACCGGTTTCTCCGTTATTCAGGTATACAAAACCAGCGCGGGAATAAAAATTGGAAATAATTGCAGGCAGGTCCATTGGAAAAGCATCGGGACCGGGCAATTCCTCCATACGGTTTGACATCTCTCTCAATGCCTGTGCCCACCTTGATGTTGAGTCTGCAAGTAAAAGCACCTTCAACCCCATTGACCGGTAATATTCGCCCAGGGTCATTGCTGTATATACAGAAGCTTCCCGTGCTGCCACCGGCATGTTTGAAGTATTGGCTATTATCGTTGTACGCTCCATCAGTTTACGGCCAGTTCTGGGATCTTCTATTTCAGGAAATTCGGCAAAAATTTCCACCACTTCATTAGCTCTTTCACCACAAGCAGCAACAATAACTATATCAGCTTCGGCTTGTTTAGAAATGGCATGCTGCAAAACGGTTTTTCCGCTACCAAAAGGGCCGGGAATAAATCCTGTACCACCTTCAACTATGGGATTCAGGGTATCCATTGTCCTGACACCTGTCTCAAGAAGCTTAAAAGGACGGGGCTTATTTTTGAAATTCCTGATTGGTACTTTAACGGGCCATTTCTGCACCATAGTCACGGGTACCTCCTTATCCTTGTTATCCAGAAGTACTGCTACAGTATCATTAATGGTATATTCACCTTCATCAACAACACTCTTCACCTTATATTTCCCTTCAAACTTAAAGGGAACCATTATCTTGTGGGGCTGCTCATTTTCATTAACCTCTCCAAGCCAGTCACCTGCAGTAACAGAATCACCTGCCCTGGCAATAGGCTTGAAAGACCATTTCTTTTCGCTGTCAAGAGCAGATGTATAATCTCCCCTTTTCAAAAACACACCATCCATCTTGTCAAGGTCGTGCTGCAAACCATCATAATTCCTGGAAAGAATACCGGGACCAAGGGTTACTTCAAGCATTCCCTTTGAGAAGGTAACCTCAGTACCTATTCTCAGTCCCCTGGTACTTTCAAACACCTGAATATAAGCACGCTTCTCAAGTACTTTGATAACCTCGGCCATTAACTCAACATTTTCAAGCCTGATATAACAAATCTCATTTTGAGAAACCGGTCCGTCAACATCCACCATTACAAGGTTGGCAATTACACCGGCTACTGTACCTTTAGTTAATTTTTTTTCTTCTTTCATCTATATAAAACAGGTTAATCAAATTAATAATCAATTAATTAATTATATCTACAAGGTTATTCATAAACAGTATTTCAAAGCCGATGAATCGCCCTGTTTTATTTATGCTATTTTGCAAGACTTCAGTATCATGGGCATCCATCTGAATAAAATATAGTAATAACACGCACACCTATCGATACAAGATTGAATTTTTAGCGATTCGCGTGGGTATCTTTAATTGCAAATTCCTCAGGAAATTCATAACTCTGCTCCAGATCTTCAAGGAGCTTCCTGAACATTTCCTTCCCGGTCTCAATATCCAGTTCGAGCCAACGCTGAACCATCTGAAGTTTGATGACATATGCCAGCAGTACCTCTACAGTAAAATAATTAAAGGTATTCCGGTCATCCAGATATTCCCAGCGCATATTATCCATTGCCTTCTCCCTCTCAAGAAGATTTTCATTCTCCTGGATAGTAATAAGCCTTTCCATATATTCGAAATCGTTACTCAATCCGAAATCCTTCAGGGAACTTTTCCGGACCGCCTGAACAACAAAATTATCTCCAATAAAATACTTATCCGCTTTTAGTTTATGATTTCTTGCATTCATCCCTGCAACAATATTTTTCAGGTTGAGATCAAATTCAAACCAGTCCCTTAAAAATTCATTGCTGCAATTTTTCACATGCTCATAGTAAAGCCATGTGAGCTGGTCTTCCCATGACAACCCCTCAAAAACTGGAGTTTCGGATTTAAAGGCACTTATTATTTTTTGCATATATGCAAGAGTGCCGGATGGATCTTTAATATCCTGTTCAATCTCCTCCTGTGAATATTTTCCGGACTCATCAAATGGTTCATTATTTTTGAGAAGGATATTAAGCAGATTGCGGTTATCGACAGGCAGGAATAAGAGTTCAACAAAGCCATAATCATTCGGATGCAGATGATACTTCATCTCTTCCCTGAATTCTTCAAGGGAAAAGGTAAGTTTCTTCTGATCAAGCATTATGTCCGGCAACCCTGCAACCAGGTAGTAGTAATTTCTCTCAAGCATTATAAATCTTAACAAGTTTGGGCATTCCTTTCAATTATATAAAAATAAACCGGGCCGGCTATGAATTCTTGTAAATAAGCCTTCATAATATCACGGCCGGTATTATTCGGATCGTGCTCATTATGTCTTATTCCGTGGAATATAAAAGTTCGGTAGTCCGCGGACGAAGGTAATTTCTGAAAAAACTCTCAAAATCATCCTCAGTAAAACTTATCTGGTAACTACCATCTTTAGGGCCAATTTTGAACCCTGATTCCATGCTGTCATCAAAATGCAATTCCAGTCCGGCATCGAGAAGTGCTTTCTGCTTTTTATTAAAATAATCATCAAGCTCTTTTCGGTCTTTTTCGGGAAGTAATACAGCTACGTCAATGCCTTTGCTGGAGCTGGGATCCCAGTTTTTGATTGCCGTCTCAATTATTTTGCGGATAAACCCACTGTCTTCGAAAGCTTTTTCGATCTCTTCTTCTGTAGATTTAGTGGTAATCAGTTCTGTAATTTGTTGCTTAATTGTGTTTATTGCCTGCCGTGCCGATAATTTTATCTCAGAAGTAACATTGGTTTTGATCTCTTCGGCTTCCTTTTCAGCTTTCTCAACGATCTCGGCAGCTCTTTTATCGGCCTCTTTATGCATTTTATCGACATCCGCCTTAGCTTTGGCAATAATTTCTTCCGCCTCCTTATTAGCTTTATCGATCCCTTCAGAGTAGATTTTTTCGGTTAATTCCTGAAGTTTGTTTTCCATATGGATATGTTTTTTCTTTTATATAATAATTTGTGTTTAATCTTTCAAAAAGACTCTAAAGAACTGATTATCTATAACAAGTAACTGCCCGTTAATAAAATCGATAGCAAATGTACAAAATAATTTCAAATTGAAAAGTGCAGAGCGATAATTTTGTAATTGCGGCATTATGATAATCAGACGAAATTCAATGGTGCGAAAATATGGAAAAAGGAAATTAAAAAGAATGACAGAAGTCATTTACATCATTACTGGATCAGGCCGTAAATTTCCAAATAAGACTAAAAATCACCGGCCCTGATGGCATTATTATTCTGCCTGAATTACCTTGAAATTTATCATTAAGGTAATCTTACCCTCAATGAATTTCTTGTGCCCTTGAGAAAATTATCTCAAAAAAATCATGTCAGAATTCCGAGATGAAATGAAACCTGATATCAGGAAATTTCTCCTGTGCCATTTGCAATGAATACGCTGACTCGGCCAGGAACACATCCCTCCCCCATTTGTCATGCGCCATATTATGCAACTTACGCATTTTAAAATCTTCAAGCTGACTCTTACTAAAACTTTCCATCCAGCAGGCTTTATAAAGCTGCAGGGACTCATACCTGCACGATGCCCCATATTCATGCCTGAGCCTGAACTGTATCACATCAAACTGAAGCGGTCCTACTGTTCCTATTATTTTTCTGCCATTGGCCTGATTAGTAAATAACTGGGCTACCCCCTCATCCATCAGGTGATCCAGTCCTTTTGCCAGTTGCTTGAATTTAAGGGGATCATCGTTTTCAACATATCTGAAAAATTCCGGAGAAAAACTTGGAATGCCTTTAAAATTAAGCGCTTCTCCTTCTGTAAGAGTATCTCCGATCTTAAAATTCCCGGTATCATGCAAGCCCACAATATCTCCGGGATATGCCTGGTCAACTACCGATTTTTTTTCTGCCATAAATGCTGTGGGACTGGAAAATTTAAGGTTTTTTCCTGAACGTGTATGGTGATAAGCTTTATTACGTTCAAAAACACCAGAACATATTTTCACGAAAGCCAGTCTGTCGCGATGATTCGGATCCATATTGGCATGTATCTTGAAAACAAATCCGGTGAAACTCTTTTCAGAGGCACTTACGGTTCTTTCCACTGCATCGGTATCAGCCGGTTTAGGAGCAATTTCCAAAAAACAATCCAGTAATTCCTTTACTCCAAAATTATTCAGTGCCGAACCAAAAAAGACAGGAGCCAGTTCGGCGGCCAGATATGATTCCCTGTTAAATGAAGGATACCCCCCCGAGGCAAGTTCCACTTCTTCTTTGAGGTTTTCAGCATGTGGTTGAATATATTTATCCGCTTCGCCGGAAAAAATATCTTTCACTTCTATGCTGTCCCCCAGCCTTTGCTTATCATCGGAAGTGAAAAGATTCAACTTCTGTTCAAATATATTAAACACACCCCTAAAATCAGGACCGTTGCTGATTGGCCAGCTCAGCGGACATACCTGTATCTCAAGCTCCTTTTCAACATCGTCAAGCAATTCAAACGGATCCATTGCCGGCCTGTCCATCTTATTAATAAACACGATAACAGGAGTTTTTCTCATACGGCAGACCTCCATCAGTTTCCGGGTCTGCGTTTCTACTCCTTTTGCAGCATCAATTACAATAATTACACTATCCACAGCAGTCAGGGTCCGGTATGTATCCTCGGCAAAATCCTGGTGCCCCGGAGTGTCAAGAATATTGACCTTGTAACCTTCATACTCAAATCCCATTACAGAGGTGGCAACAGATATTCCCCTTTGCCTTTCAATCTCCATAAAATCACTGGTAGCACCTTTCTTTATTTTGTTTGATTTTACGGCTCCTGCAACCTGTATAGCTCCGCCAAAAAGCAGAAGCTTTTCTGTAAGGGTTGTCTTCCCGGCATCCGGGTGACTTATTATTCCAAATGTCCGTCTTCTGTCGATCTCTTTTCTGATACTCATTATTACTTTTGATATATTTAAACATGCAAAAGTAACACTTCCCTGTTAAAGAATAAAACCCTGCCCTCTTTTGCATCAACCCGGCAGCCAAAAGAAATAAGCTCCTGCCCTGATCAATCATATTCTTTCACTTTTGATGATGAAGTATATTTTGAGTTAATGTCGAATCAGTTAAATTTGCCCTGGTTATCGTTTAACATTAAACAGCCATATATAAAATAAGCCACGATTGATTTGGAACAGCGTTATTTCATAGAACTGGCATTCAAGGGAACAGCCTACAGCGGATGGCAGATACAGCCAAACGCAATAAGTATTCAGCAAATAATTGAAGAGGCGATTGCCTTGCTGATCAAAGAACCTGTCCGTGTTACCGGGGCAGGAAGAACAGATTCGGGAGTTCATGCAAGCTATTTTGTGGCTCACTTTGATACAGGTTCATCCTTGATCCTGCCACTTCAGGAAACCGTCCGCAAACTCAATCATATGCTCCCTCACGATATTGCCGTTATGAGCATTTTTCCAGTAAATAAGAAAGATCACAGCAGGTTCAGCGCCTTATCACGGACGTACAAATATTATATTAGTCCGCGCAAAAATCCTTTTAAACAGGAAACATCCTACCATATCAATGCTTTTCTCGACATGGTTGAAATGAACAAGGCAGCTGCAGAACTGATCAGGCACAAAGATTTCAGCTCATTTTGCCGGACAAATACGAACGTAAGGACCCATATCTGCCATATTAAGGAGGCAAAATGGGAAGAAACCGGAGAAATGCTTATTTTTACCGTTCAAGCAGACAGATTCTTAAGGAACATGGTAAGAGCCATTGTAGGAACAATCCTGGAGGCAGGATTTGGCAAAATATCTGTTGAGGAGTTCAGAAAGATAATCGAAGCCAGAAGCCGTTCTGCAGCAGGGACATCTGCTCCTGCCCAGGGACTTTTTCTGACAGATATTGAATATCCGGCTGAAATTATGTCTAAAAAAATCATTTAAACCAAAAAACAATTTAAAACAGTATAATATGAATATTCCTGTAAAAATGAAAACCCTTTGCATTTTGTTAACAGTTTTATTTCTTTCCGTTATGTTAATTACCGCCCAGGAAAAACGGGCCATGGAACTGGAGGATATAATGAATTTTCACCATATATACCAACCTGCAATTAATTATAGCGGGAACTGGCTTGCTTATGGCGCTTCACCCGACAGGGGAGATGGATATGGCATTCTGGTTTCATCCAATTATGAAAATGAATACAGAATTGAACGCGGAGAAAACCCCCGTTTTTCATCTGGCGGTAACTGGGTATTGTTCACCCAACGGCCCCCCTATACCGAAACAGAAAGAAAGGCCCCTTCTGAAACTCCCAAAAATGCAGCAGTATTAATAAAAACTTCTGACGGATCACAAAACACTTTCGATAATGTAAAACAGGCATCTTTCAGTGAAACAGGCCGGTTACTTTTTATCCATCATCACAATACCGAAGATACAACTTTAACAGAGAGCCAGAATGAAAAGATAATGAAGTCAGGAAGTCCATTGCTTATAAAAGATCTTGAAACCGATCAGCAAATAAAGCTTCCCTTTGTGGATTCATGGACTGCGGACAGTCTTTCCTCTTTACTGGTATACACACTAAAGGATACGCTTGAAAGCCGGAACGGATTGTATTATATCTCAATTGAAGATCTTCAGTCCCCTCCGGAAGTCATCGATACCACAGGAAAAGCAAAATTCAACCGGTTTGAGTGGTACGAAAAAGAGTCGGCACTTGCCTATATGCGGGCTGAAGACATGGAAAAAGATACTATTGAAACAGCTGTTCTTTACCAATGGCAAAAAGGCCGGTCCCCTAGGCCCCTGCTGACTCAGCAGGATGCACCCGAAGGATATTTCCTGCCCTTCGACAACAACCTGACATGGAGCAATGACGGACAAAGATTGTTTTTCGGTTTCCGTCCCGACCGGTATTCGGCGGCTGACAATGATAAGGAAGTATTTGAATCTGATATTGATTCAATCAGTAATAAAGCAGAGGTCGACATCTGGCACGGAGAGGACCCCCTGATCAAAACACACGAAAAAAGTATGTGGAGTCAGCTAAGCAGACAGAATCTCATTTCTGTATTTCATTTAAAGGAAAACAGGGTTGTACAGCTTGCAGATAAAAACATCACAAATGTAGAGCCGGCACTAAATGGCAATTTTGCCATAGCATCGACTAACCAGCCTTACAGAAAAGAAATTACCTGGGATGGCTGGTTAAGGGACCTTTATATCGTGAATATCAACACCGGTGAAAGATCTCTTATTGCTACCGGTCTCCGGGACATGTTCACAATATCGCCGGATTCCCGGTATGTGCTATATTTTGAAGATAAAAACTGGTATGGTTATGACATCTCATCCGGAACAAAAATAAATCTTACCGGTGATACAGGTATTCCTTTTTATGACGAAACCAATGACAGACCTGCTCCCCCTTCAAGCTACCGTGCAGCCGGTTGGATGGAAAACAATGAGTCGGTGCTGATATATGACCGTTTTGATATTTGGCTATTCAACCTGAGTACCGGTGATATGAAAAATATAACCGACGGTGAAGGAAGAGATAAGCAAACTGTTTTCCGGATTAGAAAGATGGATGAAAAACCTCTGTTCGGACTCCGGGAAGAAGTATATATTGAAGGCTTTAATGAAAATACCAAGGTCAGGGCTCTTTACTCTGCCAGACTGGACAGGGATAAATTGAACCTATTAAAAGATGAAGGGATGAACCTCCGTTTCCGGCTCCTCTCTGGCGATAAAAACACCATCGTATATTCAAGGGAATCTTATGATGAATTTCCCGATCTTTGGGTTACCGGCAGCCGCTTCAGAGACCCGGAAAGAGTCTCTTTCCTCAGTGAGCAAATCGACAGTTTCAACTGGGGTTCGGCTGAACTGTTGTCATTTACTTCGGCCGATGGAGTGCCTTTGCAGGGCGTGGTGATCAAACCCGGTGATTATGATCCGTCAAAGACCTATCCGGTATTTGTATATTACTATGAAAAGTTCTCCCAGAGACTTCACGATTTTAATCAGACGGTAATAAACCACCGGCCATCATTCGGATATTATGCCAGCAATGGTTATGTTGTTTTTTTACCCGATGTCCATTTTAAAACAGGGCGACCGGGAATGTCGGCTGTTAACTCGCTTGTTCCGGCAATTCAAAAGCTCATTGATGAAGGAGTTGCAGATCCTGATGCAATTGGATTGCACGGCCATTCCTGGAGTGGTTACCAGACTGCCTACGTGGTAACGCAGACCGATATATTCAGGGCTGCCATAGCAGGAGCTCCGGTATCTAATATGACCAGCGCTTATGGTGGCATCAGATGGGGCAGCGGAATGGCCAGGCAGTTCCAGTATGAAACCGGACAGAGCCGTCTGGGGTCCTCTATTTTTGAAAAGCGCTATCTGTATATAGAGAATTCACCGCTGTTTTATGCTCACGAAATAAATACACCTATGTTGATCATGCATGGTGATGATGATGAAGCCGTCCCCTGGGAACAATCCATTGAGTTGTACCTGGCGATGAGAAGGGCGGAAAAAGACATTATATTCCTTCAATACAGGGATGAACCGCATCATCCTCAAAAGTATCAGAACAAAGTGGATTATACCATCAGGATGAAAGAATACTTTGATTATCACCTGAGGGGATATGAGCCGGCGGAATGGATTATTGAAGGAGTGCCTTACAGCGGGAACTAAATTCCTTGTAATAACATATTGCTCACTTTGAAAAATATTAATGCATAAGAATATCCGGTCTATACTAGATCGCATGCATCAGCAGGCATCCAGTGCGCATCCTTTCCATCCCATTTTACATTACAGCCTATGGGATTTGTAATGGGTGTGCGGACAGGGTCGCCGGACAAATGATTCTCTATTGCATTTTCAAGGTCATTTACGGTTATTTTTGAACTATCTCTTGGAGAATCAACTGCCCGGCCTGTATAGATCAGATTCCGGTCGTTGTCAAACACAAAAAAATGCGGGGTTCGCAATGCACCATATTTCATTGCAACCTCCTGTGATTCATCATAAAGATAAACCCAGGGAAACCGGTACTTTTCCATTCTTTGAATCATATGGGGAAAATCATCCTCAGGATATGTATTTTTGCTGTTTGAGTTAATTCCAACAAACCGAACCCCCCTGGAAGCAAACTTCCCGGCTGTGGAACGTGTTATCTCATCAGACCCTATTACATAAGGACAATGATTGCAGGTGAAAAACACAACGAGGACTTTAGCATCGTTGAAATCGTTCAGGGAGTATGTTTTCCCGTCTGTTGCCGGTAAATTGAAACCCGGTGCTTTTTCATTCAATTGAAGGGTAAATGCCATAATATAAAATATTTTGAAAATCCGTGAAAATCTATTTTCAAGTCTAACACCGGTATGGCAAAAAAGTTCAATTTAAAGGCAGGAAGGCTTTTTTGATCTCAAGCTCTTCAATAAATGCTTTAAGTTGACCATATGTCGATTTTGAGAGACGGCACAAAGGCAGTCTCAGATTGTTGCAGATCAGCTTTTTTATCGCAAGACTACCCTTTACTCCGGCGGGATTACCTTCTGCAAAATGAGTATCCATTATATCCAGTAGTGCATTTTGTATTTCCTGAGCCTTTTTGAATTTACCTTTTAATGCCAGGCGCACCATCTCTGAGAACTCCAAAGGGAAAGCATTGGCCGAAACAGATATTGCTCCCGATCCGCCAAGAGCTATCATTGGGAGGGTAAGTTGATCATCACCGGAGATTATCAAAAAATCTTTTGGCTTATCCTTAATAATATGATTAACCTGGTTGAGATCGCCTGATGCTTCTTTAATTCCTATAATATTTCCAAAATCACGGGCCAGTCTCAAGGTGGTTGATGCAGATATATTCATCCCGGTGCGGCCGGGAACATTGTACAGTATAACAGGCAGATCGGAGACTAAGGAAATTTTTTTATAGTGTTCGTAAATACCTTCCTGAGATGGTTTGTTATAATAAGGGGAAACAGACAAAATTCCGGCAACCGGCAGATTATCTCTACTTACTTTTTTTACTGCCCTTTCAACTTCATGTGTATTATTACCACCTATGCCCATTACCACCGGCACTCTTCCATCCACTGCCTCAAGAACATAGTTTATAACTGCAGCCTTTTCATCGGCATTTAATGTTACGGATTCTCCGGTTGTCCCAAGGGCTACAATATACTCTACTTTACCTGCAATAATATGTTCGATAACCTTACCCATTGAAATAAAATCCACACTTTCATCATCCCTGAAAGGAGTAACAATTGCAACACCCGTTCCCCGAAATAATTTTTTAACCATATCACTGTTTCTTTACGTTAATTTCACTCAAATAATGACTTATTTGCATTATCAGATAATCAATATCTCCGCTTTTTTTTATGTCAATGGAAAGGTCGGCAAATTCATATTCTGCTGAATATTTACCAACTTTAAATCTGGCATTTGAAAGGGCAAAAATATAATCAACCGGAAACACATTGTCTATACTCAGGTTGATCAGTAAGTCAAAATCCCTCTCAATAAAATCCGCTACAAAAACAGGTTCGGGCTTAAAATACCAGTTAAGTTCTTTCAAACAAAAAAAATTAAATCCCTTCTTTAAAACATATTCCTGAGGAATTTCTTTCTTCTCAATAAACCCTATCGCAAAAATCTGCTTGCCATCTTCAGCAAGTTTTTTTAGAAATTTCTGAACTGATTCAAAACTGTTATAATCAGTTTGATGAAAAATAACCCCAATCCTGGTGGCATCTTCAAGATTAATGAATTCCTTGGTCCTGGAGGAACGCCGGATCTTTTTTTTCAGAATGTATCTGCCTGTTTTTTCTCTGATACCTTGTAAAAATGTCACAGTATGGCTTTCTTTGGAGATGATTAAAATGCAATATTAGTAAAAATAATCAGGCTTTAATACAGAAAAAAAGTTAAACTATGCATGGTATATCATATTAATAAATTCTTCTTCGGAGATAACAGGAATATTTAATACCTCTGCTTTTTTAATTTTAGACGGACCCGCATTTTCTCCTGCTATTATATAATCCACATTCGAGGTGACCGAAGATATGTTTTTGCCTCCGTTCTTTTCAATGAGTTCTTTAAGTTTATCCCTGGAATGCCGTTCAAAACTCCCTGATATGACGAACTTCTTACCGGCAAGCTTATTCCCGGTTTCATTACCATTACCATTATCATTGCCATTATCCTGTACCATCCTGACTCCTGCAGCCTTTAACTTTCTAACCATATCAAGATTTCTTTCCCTGGAGAAAAAGTCCACTATACTAGAAGCTATCCTCTCACCCACCTCATCTACAGCTATAAGCTCTTCCCGGTCAGCATTAATAAGCTGGTCAGCGGACGGAAATTCAGCTGCCAGTTTTCTTGCAACGGTTTCACCTACAAACCGTATTCCAAGAGCATACAACAATCTGGACCAGGGAAGTGATTTCGAATCAAAGATACTTTTTATAAGCTTTTCGGATGATCTTTTGCCAAATCTGTCCAGTTTAACAAGATAATCCTCCTTTAAGCTATAAAGATCTCCCGCGTCATGGATCAGCCCTCTTTCAAAAAGTAACCTGACAGTTGCCCCTGCCATATTAATATTCATGGCACGGCGACTGACAAAATGCTCTATTCTGCCCAGTATCTGGGGGGGACAGGTATCGGTAGCAGGACAGTAATGCCTGGCCTCACCTTTTATCCTAACAAGCTTTGTGCCACAAGCAGGGCATATGTCAATATAGTTAACAGGCCTGCTGTTTATACTTCTTTTGGTTTTATCCACCCCGACAATTTTAGGAATAATATCCCCTCCCTTTTCTACAAAAACCATATCATCTGAGTGGATATCCAGAATTTTAATCTGCTCTTCATTATGAAGCGAGGCTCGTTTTACGGTGGTTCCTGCCAGGTGCACCGGATCCAGATTTGCAACAGGAGTTACAGCTCCTGTCCGGCCAACCTGAAATTCAACTGAGCGAAGCCGGGTAAGAGCCCTCTCAGCAGAAAATTTATAAGCAATGGCCCAGCGGGGCGTTTTTGCAGTATATCCAAGTTGCCGGTGCAGATGGAAATCATTTATCTTAATTACCACCCCATCGGTTTCAAATGGCAGGCCGGATCTATGGTTATCCCAGTAATCAATAAAATCAAAAACCTCCTCAAGTCCTTTACATTTTCGAATTTCATCTGAAACCTTAAAGCCCCAGTCCCCCGCTTTCATTAGATTTTCATAATGAGATCCGTAAGGCAGGTTGTCTCCCAAAACGCGATAAAGGATACAATCAAGGGGTCGCCTGGCAACAGCCGAGGAATTCTGCATTTTCAATGTACCCGAAGCAGCATTCCGTGGATTTGCGAAAAGATTTTCACCCCGTTCAGACCTCTCCCGGTTGAGCCTTTTAAAACCTTCACGGGGAAGTAATATTTCCCCTCGTATTTCAAACTCAGGGGGATAGTCCCCGCCCCTTAGCTTTAGCGGTACACTTCTTATTGTTCTTACATTTGAAGTAACATCATCACCATGTTCCCCATCACCCCTGGTAACAGCCATCCGGAGAATGCCGTCAGTATATGTAAGACTTACGGCCACCCCGTCATACTTAAGTTCACATACATATTCAAAGGGATCGTGGACTGTCTTCCTGATGCGTTTGTCAAATTCTTTGAGTTCTTCTTTCGAATAGGTATTCTCGAGAGACAACATGGGATATCTGTGCCGGACCTGCCGGAATTCCTTGTTAATATCGCTTCCCACACGTTGTGAGGGGGATGAGGAATCAAGATATTCGGGGTATCTGGTTTCAAGGTTCACCAGCTCCTTCATCATCTTGTCATATTCAAAATCACTTATTACCGGCTCGGCCAATACGTAGTACCGGTAGTTATGTTCATCAAGTTCCCTTCGTAATTGGAAAATCCTTTCCCGGGCAGCTTTTTTGTCCATCAGTCAATAAATAGATAAGTTATTCAGGTAAAAATATAAAAAAAAATTATCGCAATCCTGAAAAAAACATATTAACAAACAGGTTGGGATATTTGTTAATTATTTTTAATGCGAAGAAAAACTTTAACCCTTCTATGTAAGCAAATATTTTTTATATTTGCAGGTGGATTGGTTTCCGTTTGCAGCTTCATGTAAACGGAATGAAAAGGGAACCAGGTGTAAATCCTGGACAGTACCCGCTGCTGTAAGCTCCATTGATCTTTTTAAACATTCTTGCCACTGTTGCATCCTTTAGCAATGGGAAGGCGTTTGAAAAGGGAGTAAGTCAGAAGACCTGCCAGGTCCGTTTATTATTGTTCGGGTTTAAACATAAATTTTTCCGGTTTGAAGATCCTGGTATCTGTTTATTTTCTTCTAATTCCTTCGCTCCTGTCTGGTTCTGTTCACGAGAGTGATCCGGACAGCCTGTTTATATATGATATACCCGAAGTTATTATTGAAAAAGAGAGGAAATCATTTTTCCATGAAGACAAAAAAACAAGCAGACCCGACTCCCTGACATGGAAGGTCTTTTCAAATTCAAACCTTGGTGAGCTAATCACCATGTTCACCCCTGCATATATAAATACCAGCGGTGGTAACGGAGCATCCTCCTCCATGATATTCAGGGGAACTAATTCACACCAGACAATGGTTAGCTGGAACGGGTTCCTGCTGAATTCAATGACTCTGGGCACCATGGATCTCTCAACGATCCCCTCTGCCACAGTCCAGGATATCACAGTTGTGCACGGAGCGTCCGGAAGTATTGCGGGAAGCGGCAATTTTGGCGGATCAGTTTTGCTTGAGAATAGAGCGGACTGGAATAACAGGCTAAACCTTGGAGTTCAATCGGAATTTGGCACCTATGACGACAGGCATTTCTCCTTCTCGGGAAAAATAGGCAACCCTGACCTCCAGTACCAGCTTTTCGCATATTCCCACCAGGCAGAAAACAATTTCAGGTACATCGATTTTTACAAAAATGGTAATCCTGTGGAGAAGTTAAAAAATAATGCTGTCGATAATATTGGACTGGTACAGAATATGTTTATCAGGCTGCCGGGAGGAAACAAACTGGAAGCAGGAGTCTGGTATCAGTCCAAGCAAAAGGAGATTCCCGGAATAATGGGGTCTTATATACCTTCTGGTGCTATGCAGCGGGACAGCTCACTTAGGGTCTATACAAAATGGACCAAAACCGGCCTGTACTCATCATTTTCCCTTAACACAGCGATATTTGAGGAATACATGTTTTACACGGATGGAAATCCGTCAGAAGAAGAAGAAAATATTATTGATTCCAGAATACATACCGGACGCCGGATGGGAGACCTGAACTACCGATTATGGTTATTTGACTACCTCTCTCTGGATGCCGGAATGACCTTATCCTCGCTTTCCGCCGATATAAGCGAGTATGGCGAAAAAATAACCGAATTGCAGTCCGCTGCCATCACAGCAATAAAACTGTCATTGCCGGGATTTACAACCAGCGCTTCCATCAGAAAGGAATTTCACAGCAATACCAGGATACCCCTGTTGTTTGCTTTAGGAGCAAGAAAAAAACTGCCTTTCGACGGAATGGATGCAAAACTAAGTTATTCCAGACAATTCAGGGTACCTTCCTTCAATGATAAATACTGGCAACCAGGCGGCAACCCTAATTTGTTGCCGGAATCCGGACATACGGCAGATATCGGACTTGTTCAAAACTACACTGCTGGTAACGGCTGGACGATCGTGACTGAATTAAGCGGCTATATCTCGCGAATAGATAACATGATAAGCTGGGCTCCTGCTGAAAACAACAGATGGTGGGAACCCCTGAATACCAAAGAAGTATCTGTCAGGGGACTGGAAACATCGTTCGCGGCAAAATCAAAAACAGACAGGTATGACATTTCAATGGGAAGCAGTTATAATTTTTCCAGACCGCTCGTCAGCAGTTCATTTGAAGAAAACAGCAAGGCAGAAGGAAACCGGTTGAGATATGTTCCCGCCCACAAATTATCTGTTTATGCAAATATCAATTCTCCAAAGCTTTTTTTTGGTTTCACGGGTAACCTGACGGGGAGCAGGTATACAACAGAAGATAACAATCCCCTTTACCAGATGCCGGCATTTTCTGTCTTTAACGGTTATGCCGGTTACCATATAAAAATCGGGGAAACAACTGGCAGGTTGCAACTGAAGATAATGAACCTGCTCAATTCGAAATATCAGGTAGTTAGGGCTTATCCCATGCCTGGCCGCAGTTTTCATTTAAGTTTTTCCGTTGAATTTGACCAACGCTGATAGTGTTGTATACTCTTAAAGCCTTGATAATAATTTATATGATATTAAAAAGCAACAGACGGCCGTCCGGCAAAAAAAGCATCTGCATATCAAAGTTTTTTCAGATGTTTTAAACTATTTACATATTAAAGTTTTTTCTGGTATTTTACTAACTAATAAATTTTAACTAATGAAAATCAAAACTATTTTTTCTCAAGTCCTCGCTATTGCAACGGTAACAATATTCCTCTTATCCTGTGAAAAAGATGATCCCCTTACAGAGAAAGAAGGATATGCAAGGGGAGTATATATTAGCTGTGAAGGCACATTTAACGCCAATAACGGCTCAATCAGCTGGTATTTACCTGATTCCGCAAAAATTGAAAATAATCTCTTTGAGAAAATAAACGGCCGGCCTGCCGGTGACGTAGTCCAATCGTTTGCTGTTGCAGGCGATTATGGTGTAATCGTTGCCAATAATTCTCAAAAAATTGAAATTATTGACATGGAAAGCTTTGAGTCGGTTAATACACTAACCGGATTTTCTTACCCCCGTTTTTTTGTATATTCAGGCAACGGCTCAGGCTATCTTTCAAACGGCAGCCTGGATGGCCAGGTTTATAAAATAGAATTGCAAACAGGAACTGTTTTGGACAGTATCGAAGTGGGAATGGGTCCGGAACAGATGGTAATTGCAGGAAACCACCTTTTTGTTGCAAACTCGGGCGGATGGGGCTACGACAATACTGTTTCGGTTATAGATATAACATCTGATGAAGTGTTGGAAAATATCACAGTGGGCGACATCCCGGTAGCAGTTAAATCGGACCGCGCAGGAAACATCTGGGTCCTCTGCAGGGGAAAAGTTGTTTATAATGACACGTGGACAGAGATCATAGAAGAGACAAACTCCAGACTGGTAAGGATAGATCCGTCAACCATGGCCGTGGATAAGGAAATTGTTACAGGAATAAAAGGCGATGGTTTTAATCCCTCATGGTTCACGGTCAGTCCGGATGGCGAAACTTTGTTCTTTGGAGAAGCAGATGGGCTTTACTCTATGAGTATAGACGAAAATGTGCAGCCTGCTGAGCCGGTTATTGAAAAAATATTCTCTTCAGCAGGGATTGACCCCCTTTCGGGCAGACTTTTGGCTCTTGAAATTATCGATTACTCTTCACCGGGATTATTGCATATATATAACGGGAATGATCTGGAGTCAACATCGGAGACCGGCATAGCTCCCGGCGGGATTGTTTTTTCAGATGAGCAGCAGAGGTAGTATGAGTTAATCAGGATCCGGCAATTAACCTTTAGTTCGATTGCCCGGATATGCATTGCTTGTTGTTAAGCTTTAAGCTTATTGGAAAAAAACACTAAAGGCAGCATATGTAATCGAAGAAGTCAATTTTTTTTCATTCGTCCATGTGTAATTTTTAATAAAAAAAAATTCATATACATTTGGAATATGAATCAAAAGAAAAAATATTGCGGACATGTATCGGGAATATATCCCAAATCAATCGGGATCCTGTTGTTCATGATATTTTTTCTTTTTGCCTTCTCTTCCGTTTTTTCCCAGATGAGCTATGGCGGTCGGCCATCACAGCTTAATACAACAGAGTTAAGAGAAATACCGGTAATAAGGATGCCTCTGTTTGATATCCATAAATATTTAAGGGATTTGGAACCGGAGGCAGAAAGCAGATTGAAGCCAATGGTTTTCGCTAAACCATTTGACCTGGACGTTGCCCCTGAAAAAGACGGGAAGTGGACCGAAACGGAAGACGGTTCAAGGATCTGGAGGGTAATCCTTTATTCCCGGGGAGCATTGTCAATGAATATAATCTTCAGCAAGTTTATGCTCAAAGAGGGAGTCTCGGTATTCGTTTACGATACCAGAAGGACGGATGTAAAGGGTTCCTTTGACCGGAGAAATAATCAGTTATCCGGGTCTCTGGCTGTTGCTCCTGTAAGAGGTGACAGATTAATTGTTGAGATGCAGGTTGAGCCGGGTATTAGTGATTTCGGTGAACTTGTTATCGGAAGACTCAATCATGATTTCAGGGGAATAATTGGGTCTAAGGATGGTCAGTTTGGGTTGTCTGGGGACTGCAATATTGATATCAGCTGTCCCCCAGGCAATCAATGGCAGACTGAAAAGAATGCCATCGTAAGGTTATATATAAATGGAATTGAACTTTGCACCGGTGTGCTGGTGAACAATACTGCAAGTGATGGCAAACCCTATCTACTCACTGCCAACCATTGTGTACCCGATAGCGCAAATGCAGAAAATACAGTATTTGTCTTTGGTTATGAAAGTCCTTTCTGCAACGGTGAAGACGGGTCCGTAAGCAACAGCCTCTCCGGTTCAGACCTGCTGGCCACGCAGGAAAATCTTGACTTCAGCCTGCTCATCCTCAGGGATACTCCTCCACGGTCATACCAGCCTTGGTATGCGGGCTGGGACCGCTCTGAACAAACTCCGGAAAGTACTGTTTCCATACACCACCCGAACGGTGATGTCAAAAAAATCTCAGTAGATAATGATCCTCCCCTGACAAATACATTTGAAGATTTAGGAGAAAAATATACCCAAAATGGTCACTGGAAAATAGAAAAATGGGATATTGGAACTACAGAGGGAGGATCATCAGGAAGTCCTCTTTTTCAAAATAATGGACAGGTCATAGGTTTGCTTACCGGAGGCGATGCCAGGTGCGGCTTCTCGGAGAACGATTATTATAGTAAATTTTCCCTGGCATGGGATCTGTACGAGGGAGATTCCAGCCAGTTAAAACCATGGCTTGACTCCCTGGGAACAGATATACAATCAGTTCAGGGGATTAACCCTTATCTCGATAGTGCGCTTCAGGCGGATTTTCAGATAAGCACAACTGAAATATGTGAAGGGGATGAAGTTGTCTTTACAGACTTTTCATCCGGAAGCATAAATAGTTGGCACTGGGACTTTGGCGAAGGAGCCTCCCCCTCCGTTGCTTACACTCGTGGGCCGCACCTGGTGGAATATACGGGCAGCAGTGAACGGGTTGTATCGCTGACTGTCGGAAACAAGAATGGTTCTGATATTATGGAAAAATTATTCAATCTGACCGTAAAATCGACCGAACTACCGGTAGCCGGCTTTTCCTATACCGAAGATGAGCTGACGGTACAATTCAATGATATGACAGAATACGCTGCAAGTTATTACTGGGAGTTTGGCAACAAAAGTACCAGTACACAAAGTAACCCGGTTCATACATATCAGGCAGAGGGAGAATATAATGTCAAACAGCTGGTTCGGAACCAGGCCTGCTCAGATACATCCGTTCAAACCCTCACTATAACTACCACATCTGCCGGCATTGAACCACCTGTAGAGGGAATACAAGTATATCCTGTTCCGGCAAATGATTTTATTACAATTGATTTTGGTCAGTCCGCCACCGCAGAAAAGGTAATAGAAATGTTTTCTTCAACGGGCAATTTACTGGAGCGTCTTAACCTGTCAGCCAAACAGGCATCAGTAACCATTGATACATCCGGTTACCCGTCCGGCATTTATATATTAAGAATCCTGACCGGTAATGTACAAAATATTTACAAGATACCGGTGCTCAGATAATGTACATGTTTGCTTAAAAAATATTTAATATAAATGAACATCTTTTTCTCTAATATCATACAAATCCTAATATCCGCATGTATCAATACCGTCCTGTGGTTCAAAAAGGTTAAAGTCCTTTTTGCAAATACCTCCAATTACTTTCTGATACCTGTTTTATCATTATTTTTATATAGTTGCGGAGAAGATGACAAGGTTCCGGCAGGCAAAAACACAGGTGAAGGAACTAGTTATGCCAGGGGATTTGATATTGAAGTAATGGATGGTCATACCATGCTGACTGTCTACAATCCGTGGCAGGGGGCAAGCAATGTCCAATTCAGATATATTCTTGTTGATGATAAAAAAAATAATGAAAATATAACACCTCTGCCTGAAGCCGGAGATAAAATAATCCGCACCCCGGTTAAATCAGTTATCTGCCTGTCAACTACACATATTGCAATGCTGGATCTAATTGGCGAAACAGGGGCAATAACTGCAGTTTCCGGTGAAGATTATATTTATAATCCTGATATCAGAAAGCGCCTGGAAAATAATGAACTGACCGATATAGGATATGATATGAGCCTTAACTATGAACGTATTTTGGAACTCGGACCTGATATTATCCTGGCATATGGGGTTGACGCTGAGGCTAAAGCCTGGCTCAACAGGCTCATGGAACTCGGTATTACCGTGGTATTGATTGGAGAATACCTTGAGGATACTCCCCTGGCACAGGCCGAATGGGTTAAGTTCGTTGCACATCTTTTTGAAAAGCAGGATCTCGCAACCGAAAAGTTCAGAGAAATAGAAAAAGATTATCTCGGACTTTCAGAGTTAGCAAAGAATGTCAAAGAGAGGCCTGTGGTTATGAGCGGATTGCCATGGAGGAACAGCTGGTTTGTTCCGGGAGGGAATTCAAATTTCGCAACTTTGATATCCGATGCAGGCGGCAGGTATTTATGGGAGGATAATTCCGGAAGGGAGAATTTCCCCGTGGATATTGAAAATGTAATAGATCGTGGATCCATTGCCGATTACTGGATAAACACGGGGACTGCATTAACTCCTGCCGATATTGTAAACACGGACAACCGGCTTTCCGAACTAAGACCCTTCGTTCTGGATAATCTGTTTAACAATAATGCACGCCTCAACAGCCGGGGAGGAAATGATTACTGGGAATCGGGAACAGTAAATCCACATATTGTTTTGAGAGACCTGATACACATTATTCATCCTGAACTACTGGCCAGTCACCAACCAGTTTATTACAGGAAACTATAAATTATTATGTCTATTGACAAACCGGGAATTGGGAGCGGACCAGTTTTGTTCATTACTCTCTCAATTATCCTTCTTATTTTCTTTATAACCAGTATGCTTACCGGTAGTGCTGATATTCCCATATCCGATATAATAAGTATACTTTCGGGGGGAGAACCTCATAAACCGGAATGGGGAATAATAGTCAGGGAACTAAGGGTGCCCAGGGCACTTACCGCCTTGTTGGCAGGCATGGGATTGTCGGTTAGCGGACTATTAATGCAGACCGTTTTCAGGAATCCGCTGGCAGGACCATATGTATTGGGTATCAGCGCGGGAGCTAGCCTTGGAGTGGCATTTGTTGTTATGGGGTTTTCTTTTGTTACAGGTGTTGGCGGATTTTCAACACCAGGAAGCTGGATAATGGTTATGGCGGCATGGATAGGTTCGGGACTGGTACTTTTGCTGATATTGATGGTAAGCTTCCGCGTACGCGATATAATGACCATCCTGATACTGGGAATAATGTTCGGAAGTGCTACCAGTGCGCTGGTCAGCGTAATGCAATATTTCAGCACCGAAGCAATGCTTAAATCATTTATGATATGGACAATGGGTAGCCTGGGTGGAGTAACCCGGACTCAGCTTAATGTGATGATACCTGCGGTAGGCGGGGGACTGATCCTTTCGCTGATATCGGTTAAGCTTCTGAATGTCATGCTACTGGGAGAAAATTACGCCCGCAGTCTGGGTATGAACATCACTCTTGCCCGGATACTGGTATTTTTTAGTACCAGCCTTCTTGCCGGAACAATTACCGCTTTTTGCGGACCAATAGCTTTTATTGGCATTGCAGTACCGCATCTCTCCAGGATGCTTTTCCGCAATGCCGACCATATAATCCTGATGCCTGCCACAATGCTTACAGGCGGTATAGTCATGCTGGGAAGTGATATAATCGCCCAATTACCGGGTACAGAAAGCAGTCTCCCCATAAACTCAGTGACCGCCCTGCTTGGTATTCCGGTAGTTATCTGGATCGTGATACGCAATCAGAAAATGTCAGGGATTTTCTGAATAATCTTTATGAAACTTAAGTTTCACAAAAAAACATGCATTAAAAAGGTATGAAATACAGAAGACTACAACACCTGAAAATTATTGCTGGTAATGATCATGAATAAGACCAGCCATATTTTACACACCCGCGATCTCGCCATTGGTTTTAAAGGGAATAAGAAAGAAACCGGGTTCATATTCGGCAATATCAGCGTTAACGCCGGTAAATCTGAACTTATAGCACTTTTCGGACCCAATGGCATCGGTAAAAGCACCCTTTTACGAAGCCTGGTTAAATTGCAATACCCTTTATCCGGAAATATTTTTCTGTTCAATGAGAATATAAATAATTTTTCGAGAAGCAGTTTATCAAGAAAACTTGGGTTTGTATCAACAGAAACAATACGTGTAAATAACATGAAAGTATATGATCTTGTTTCACTTGGAAGGTATCCCTATACCGGATGGATGGGCAGGTTGAATAACTATGATATTGAGAAAGTGGAAGATGCAATAAATATGGTCGGGATAAAAAGGCTTGAGAACAAATACATAAACCAGCTCAGTGACGGAGAAAGGCAAAGGGCGATGATAGCCAGAACCCTGGCACAGGATACCGGAATAATAGTACTTGATGAACCAACGGCATTTCTGGACCTGCCTAATAAATATGAAATAGTTCATCTTCTTCAAAGCATGGCAAGGAAAAATGGAAAAACAATAATTTTTTCGACCCATGACCTTAACATTGCAATCCAGGAAGCAGATAAGATATGGCTTATGCTTGGTAACGGGATAATTCAGGGTGCACCGGAGGACCTGATCCTGGAAGGTTCTTTCGGGCAGATGTTTGAGGATACGCAGCTAAAGTTCAGTGATCATACCGGTGAATTCCGGATCAGAAGGGAAGCGGGGAGCAGGATTGGCCTGACCGGTCCTGAACCGGAAAATAAATGGACCCGCAATGCACTGGAAAGAATAGGATTCGAAGTTACCGGACAACCCGGTCCGGATTTGATGCGTATGGTCAATATAAGAAAAAGAGGTGGCAGGACCGAATGGAACCTCAAATATAAAGGAGACCAGAAGATATTCAAGCATATATACGAACTATGCCTTTATCTGAGATCATTTACAAGATAATCAGCACCAACCCAGGTACTAGTCCACCGTTTCTAACCCGGCTCCTTTTATCAATAACTGTGCGGTAGCTATGTTAGTGGCCAGTGGTATATTATGAACATCGCATATCCTCATAAGCATGGCAATATCCGGTTCGTGGGGATGTTTGCCAAGTGGATCACGAAAGAAAAAAACCATTCCTATTTCACCATTTGCCACCATGGCAGCAATTTGTGCATCACCACCCCGTGGACCGGAAAGTAGCTTTGAAACTTCCAGTCCTGCTTCTTCAGCATGAGAACCGGTAGTTCCGGTAGCTACAAGTTTAATTTTATCTTCTTTAAGCAGGTCAAGATGTTTCATCATAAAGGAAACCATCTCGGCCTTTTTGCCGTCATGTGCAATTATGGCAATTTTCATTTGTATAAGGTAAAGTTATAAATCTATTTAACATTAGAGAATCCACAAGACAGATTATTATAATTTAGATCTGCATACCGTCCGTTTTGATTAGTGATTGGACCAAATCGAGGGACTAAAATAAGTTTAACAAACAGGTTACAAAAGTAATAAAATTATTCAACCTCATTTTTAACAAATTGTTAAAACGGCTATATCCAGAACTGCTCATTGGACCACCACCTATTAGACCAACACCCCTCACACTCCTTTTTACAACAAATAAGGGGGTAAGAACATTTATATATTACTTTATCGCTTATCATCCCCTTTTTTTAGGGGCCTTATTACACTTTTTTTGCTTTTTTATTATTTTTACCCCATTTTTATTAGGGGGTAAGAATATTTTTACATACTTTTACCGGCACATACTAATAATTTTCATTAATAAAATTAATCATGAAAAAGACGATTATTCCTATCATGCTGGCATTGATAATGCTTATACCCGGAAAAATAAATTCTCAAACTACGGAACAAACCAACCTGGGTTTTGGTGCCGATATTGTAAGTCGCTACATATGGAGAGGAATAAATCTCGGAGGCTCTTCTCCCCACATACAACCGTTTATTGAATATGGGATAGGGAACAGCGGACTGGTGGCGGGTTTCTGGGGTTCATACGGCATTGGTCCAGGTTCTGCAGGAACAGAAGCTGATATTTACATTTCATATACCCCGGTTGAAATCTTTACCCTAACGGTGACCGACTATTATTTCCCTGCAGATACTCCGTTTTCAACAGATGATTATTTTAATTACCGAAAAGGAGCCACCGGCCATACCATTGAGGGTATGGCCAGCTTTAACGGGACTGAGGGGTTCCCTGTATCGATACTCTTTGCCATAAACTTATATGGCGCCGACGGAACGGATGAGGAAGGAAATAATTATAATGCCAAATATATTGAATTTGGATATACCACTTCATACGGTGATATCGGTATAGAACCTTTTGCCGGACTGGCACTGGACAATCCTGCAACAGAACAGGGAGCTGAGGGCTGGTACGGTGATTCAGGCGGACTGATAAACCTTGGGGTTAACCTTTCCAAAAGCATAAAGATGACAGAAACACTTGACATACCTGCATTTTCTTCCCTCATATTCAATCCACAGGCCGGTAATATTTATATGGTGATCGGTCTCTCTTTTTAATTAAAAAACATAATATTTTTTTTTAATACATCACAATAACCAACAAATAATCAGTCATGAAACGAATAGAGGCAATTATCAGAAAAACAAAATTTGAAGAGGTAAAAGATGCCCTTCATGAAGCAGATATTGACTTTTTCTCCTTCTGGGAGGTCAGGGGCATTGGCCAGGCAAGACAAGGCAGGATCTACAGGGGCGTTGTATACGATACGGGATCAATTGAACGAATACTCATATCTATCGTGGTAAGAGAAAAGAACCTTAAAAAGACTATTGATACCATCCTTAATTCAGCCAGGACAGGGGAAATTGGTGACGGTAGAATATTTGTAATGCCGGTTGACAACAGCTACAGGATAAGAACCGGTGAATCGGGAGATGATACTCTCTATATTAAAGATGAAGAAAAAATCAAATAAGTTCTGAATAATAAAAACTGATAAAAACTGATAAAATGGATGATTCAATAACTATAGAAAAAGTAGCGGTCAGTATCAGCGATCTGGCAGCTTCTGCCGATACAGTATGGGTTCTAATTGCAGCAGCACTTGTAATGTTCATGCAGCCTGGATTTGCAATGGTCGAGGCCGGTTTCACAAGAGCTAAAAACACTGCCAATATCCTTATGAAAAATATAATGGACTTTTCATTTGGTTCATTGTTTTTCTGGCTGATAGGCTTCAGCATAATGTTCGGAACTGCAAAAGGAGGGTTTATGGGTAGTATATATTTATTTGGAAGCGGGATAGTGGATGGAGATATTCCGGGAATGGCATTCCTTATTTTCCAGACTGTCTTCGCTGCAACTGCAGCCACAATAGTTTCGGGGGCCATGGCAGAAAGGACAGAATTCAGGGTATATATTATCTTCAGTATTGTTATTACCACGCTCATATATCCCATTTCCGGACACTGGATATGGGGAGGAGGATGGTTGTCCACCATGAAAATTCCTTTTCATGACTTTGCCGGTTCAACAGTTGTGCATTCAGTGGGTGCATGGGTAGGGCTTGCAGGAGCGGCAATACTGGGACCACGGTTAGGCAAATATAACGGGAAGACAAATGCCATACCCGGACACAGCCTTACCCTGGGAGCCCTGGGTGTATTCATATTGTGGTTTGGCTGGTTTGGATTTAACCCCGGCTCGCAACTTGCGTCATCGGGTACCGAAAATGCCCTTGCTATTTCTCACATCTTTGTAACCACAAACCTGTCCGCCGCAGGGGGGGTTGTTGGTGCAATTTCCATGGGGTGGTTTCTTTACAAAAAGCCTCTTCTAAGTCTTACGTTGAATGGTGCCCTTGCCGGCCTCGTAGCTATAACGGCAGGAACCGATGTTATCAGTCCGGCAGGTGCAGTAATTGTAGGTCTTCTTGCAGGAATAATTCTTGTATTTTCGGTGTCATTTTTTGACAATATCCTTAAAATAGATGATCCGGTCGGAGCTATATCCGTCCACGGAGTTTGCGGGGCATTTGGTACAATTATGGTAGGCTTGTTCTCTACTGACGGAGGATTATTCTATGGAGGAGGAGCCGGATTATTGTTATCACAGATAATTGGAGTGCTGGCGGTTGCAGCATGGGCATTAGGTACCGGCTTTATTCTCTTTATCGTATTAAAGAAAACCATTGGTCTGCGGGTTTCCAAAAGAGTTGAAGAAGAGGGACTTGATATTTATGAGCATGGAGAGGCCGCATACAATTAATTATCCTCACAAAACTTGCTCTGCAGAATAAAAATAAAAGCGGGTCTGTTAGCTTTAGCGCACAGACCCGCTTTTATTTACAGATTATATCTCTTTTCTGATCAGCAGCCAGGCATCATGATATTCAGGAAAACTCCTGCGGATATTAAGTACTCTCTGGCGGGCCTCATCTTCACGGGAATATGAATTAATGCAAACCCGGTGAAGGCCTGTTTCAGATAACAGTATAACCGGGTCAAAACCTTCTTTTTCCAGTTTAACTTTAAATCTACTTGCATTATTACTTATCCTGAAACTACCCAAAATAACAAAATACCGGTTAACATCATGGCTTACTTCATCTTCCGGTAATTCAAAATCAAAACTCTCTTCCAGAACCGGTATCTCATCGGAAAGTTCAGCTTCAGACTCAGGCTGTTCGGCTGGTTCATATATCTCCGGTTCGGATGGCTCCACGGCAGTCATCTGCTGCCCCGATCTGCACGCTGGCAAAAGTGCGGCAATCAGCATAAAAACAAATAGTTTTCTCATGGGTATTGGGGTATGAAATTTAGGTTAATTAAAGTGTTAATGGACTTATTTAAATTTCAAAGCAATAACTGTAATCGCCTCTAACTTATTATCAAAAAACCCTATTACCTGCTTTCGGCCAGCATTTTAAGGTCGGCAAGGGCAATTGCGGTGATAGCTTCCAGCACCACTGGAACCCGCAAGGCTATACATGCATCATGACGCCCCTTAACCTCTAACTGCTCAACCTTACGGGATTTCCTGCTATAAGTGGATTGAGCAACGGATATGCTTGAAGTGGGCTTGACCGCTATCCTGAAAACCAGGTCATTGCCATTAGTCAATCCTCCTGATATGCCGCCGGCATTATTACTGGCAGTCCTTCCGGAATCATCTACTATAGGATCATTATGGGCACTTCCACGCATCGAAGCCGCCGCAAATCCAGAACCGAATTCGATACCCTTTATAGCAGGGATTGAAAAGGCGAGATGAGCAATTACCGATTCCACCGAATCGAAGAAGGGTTCTCCCCATCCAACCGGAATTCCACCGGCACGACATTCAACCACTCCACCCACAGAGTCTCCTGCTTCCATTGCTTCAGCAACAGCCTTATCGATATCTTTTTCTCCTCCTGCTCTTACCAATCCGGCCTCAATTTTCACAGACGATATAATTTTTTTTGCTACCACCCCTGCTGCCACCAAACATAGGGTGATCCGGCCTGAAAAATGCCCTCCTCCCCGGTAATCATTATACCCTTTATATCTTTTGTAGGCAACAAAATCTGAATGCCCGGGTCTGGGAGTTTCCCGCAGGTCGGCATAGTCCCCCGAACGCACATTTTTGTTCCTGAACAATATGGTCAAGGGAGCACCGGTAGTGTGTCCATTAAACTGACCAGATATTATTTCCGGCAGATCATCTTCAATTCTTGGAGTGGTTCCGGCCTTACCGGCCTTACGGCGCCCAAGATCATAAATAAAATCATCAGTTTGAAGGGGGATGCCCGGGGGACAACCATCTATGGTAACACCAATTCCTTCTCCGTGCGATTCACCAAATAATCCTACTCTGAATATTCTTCCGGTACTGTTCATTTTAGTTTATAAATTTAGAAAATATTTAATCAATTTTTTAACAAACCATTGTTTAAATATCCGGCATAATTATACGGAAGATCCATAAAATAGAGATGTATACCGGACAAATACCCACCTGGGCATTAAAAATATCAACCGGCCGGAATGAAAACAATATTAAACCATTAATGTTTCAAGATCTTCAAAAAAGGCCGGGTAGGATTTTGCCACGGACTCCGCTCCCTCAATTATAACATCCCCTTCGCAATCCAAAGCAGCAACAGCAGTCGCCATGGCAATCCGGTGATCGCCATGTGAAAATACAGTACTCCCTTGACACCGTGCACCGGTCACCGTCATAATATCTTCATCATATGATATGCGTAATCCAAGTTTCCCAAATTCCTCCCTGAGGGTTTCTGCTCGGTTGCTCTCCTTGTGTATCAGCCGCCCTACACCCTTTATCCGTGAAGTTCCATTACAAAAGGCAGCAAGACTCACCAGCGGTGGAAAGAGGTCTGGACAGTGGGTCGCATCAAACTCAAATGCACTCAGGTGGCTTTTGCTTACTGTAACATAATTGGCACCAGTGGATATTATAGCCCCTGCTCTTTCAAGTGCTGTCAAAATCTCCTTATCGGCCTGTGCAGAACCTGTATGGAGATTTTCCACCTTTACCTGACCGTTAATGGCACCTGCTACCAGCAAAAAAGCAGCAGCACTCCAGTCTCCCTCCACAACGAATCTTGCAGGATGATATTCCTGTCCTGATTTCACAAAAAATTCTGAATAATTCTGATTGTGGACTTCAACTCCAAAATTTTTCATTACATTAAGAGTGATGTCTATATAAGGGCGGCTCTTGAGATCGGCAACCAAAATACTCATGTCCTGCTGTGCAAAGGGAGCTGCAATAAGCATTCCTGTCAGCACCTGGGAGCTGAACGACCCATCCACGGCGGCGACCCCCCCCCTGACTGGCCCTTGCACCGTCAAGGGAAGGTAGCCATTATTTGTTGAACACTTAACCCCCATTGCCTTCAGGGAGTCCTCCACCACATTCATCGGTCTTTTAAGCAAAGAACCCCGTCCGGTCAGGGTAACAGGTTCTTCAAATACTGCTGCCACTGAAGAGAACATCCTGATACTTAATCCGGCCTCGCCACAGTCCAATATATCAGATGGACATGATACCCCACCGTCTACTATAATATTTCCACCTGCATAATTAGCCACGGCACCTAACTGCCGGATAACATTCACAGCGGCATTTACATCATCGGAAGTACCCGGGTAGATAATTTCCGAAGTCCCCCTGGCAAGAGCAGCCACTGCAACGGCTCGCTGGGCAAAGCTTTTGGAGGGCGGGGACTGGATATTACCCTGAACCTTTGAACGCCCTATTTTTTTCTTCATTTGTAATTTTTTTTATTTGGCTGTTATCAAGTCCCCTTCCGTCAATGAGCATATCGGACTTCTCATTCAGGGCTGGCAAACCATCCTGTCTACCCCTGATTGCACTTATTATAACATTTGAGGGATCAGTATTTTTATTCAATCCCTCCTCCATTACCCGTGTGTCTGCAGTTTTCCCTGTAAACAGCCGGTAAGCATCAACTGCCTGATGTAATAACCATCTCTCTCCGCGAATAACCCTGCAGTTGTAAATCATAGATCCGTTGCTACCTTTGTCATGTCCGTAATTTGCGTCAATAATTGTATGACCGGGATGAATACCTTCAAATCCGGGGAGATGGATACCAGGAGGAAGGGCTATTACCAGAACATCAAATAAAGGGATCCTTCTTAGTGCATCTTCCATAACAGCAAACCCGCATCCGGCCTTCTCAGCAAATTGCAGGGCTTTGCCCGGAGTCCGGTTTGCTATCAAAACATCAGCACCTGCATTAATCAGTCCCATCGCAGCAGCCTTACCGGCTCCTCCCGCTCCCAAAACCATGCATTTCAGACCGGCCGGATCAATCCCGGCCTCCCTGAGAGAACCGGTAACACCGTCAGCATCGGTATTATATCCTTTAAGTTCACCATCCTGGTTAATTATTGTATTTACTGCAGATACTTTCTCTGCGTCGGGCGACAGTGAATCAAGAAAAGGTATGATTTCTTCCTTAAATGGAGTGGTTATATTGGCACCCGATAATCCAAGCATATGGATAATCTCACATACTCTCTTGCCGGTTTGGGTGTTTATCCTGGTATAATAAGCGCTTACCCGGTCATGCCGGAAAAGGGCATTGTATAATTGTGGACTGCGGCTATGTAGTATGGGATTGCCAAAAACCGCAAAATATCGTAATGATACATCATCCATAAGATGAGATCTTTTCAATAAGCTCCGTCATCTCACTAAACTCAATCTGCCCTGCGGCAGTCAGCGGATTTTCTCCGAATGAAGCAAAAGTAAAAGGAGCTCCCAGGAATGGAGATGCAAGACGGGTGATAACTCCCAACGGACCCATTCCAACGGCTACAATGGAATTGTATTTGGCATAAAGTCCGAGAAGCTCCGCAGCTTCAGAGGGCAGGTTTACCTGGGTGGCAATTTTAACAATATCAGCACCCATATTAAACATCCCGTCAACGTCTTTCTTCAAATCTTCTCCCGGAGGAGTATGAGTATAATAATGTCTTGACAGTATAAGACCCGTCTTAGATGTCCTGGCAAGCTTAATCATCCGGTCCCGCCACCCGGTCTCCGCATCGGCTTCAATATCGATATATGCAGCACCGAACCTTACAGCACTCTCAAGCAGACGTCCTCTTTCCAGGTCATCATACTCACCCTCCCTGCATGTGGCTATAAGATTATTATGCCCTGAAAAAATGGTTTTAAGCTCTTCATCGCTGAAATTTGCCAGGTCCATGCGAATTTCTGCCATGCCGACCTGGGCAAGAATACCCGGAATTGCATCAAAGGGTGTATTGCCAATACTTACACAAATCTTATTTTTATTATCCATTTAAAGCAAATATTTTTAATTCTTCAACATTAACGGGTTCAACTACAACATTACCAATTCCTTTCATCAGGATAAAATGGATAGTATCTCCCTCCTTTTTTTTATCTTTAACCATAGCATCAAATACCCTGGCCGGATCGGCCGGGCTCATCAGAGGCAGATCAAAGGCTGAAAGTAAATTTAATATCCTCTTTCTCTCCTCTTCCTTCAGCAGTCCCTTTTTAGCAGATAATCCGGCAGCAAAGGTGAGTCCCACAGAAACCGATTCGCCATGAGGCATAGCGGCGACTTTCTCAACGGCGTGGCCCCATGTATGACCCAGATTAAGCTTGCGTCTTTCTCCTTGCTCCATCTCATCATTTTCAACTACTTTTGCCTTTATCCTGACAGAGTGGCCAACAATATATTCCATCTCGTTGCGATCTTTTATCAGGATCGGAATATTAAATTTCTCAAGGTGAGAAACCTGGTCCGCATCATTGATAAGCGCATGCTTCACAACTTCTGCCAACCCGTTCACAAATTCTTTTTCTGGCAGGGTGACCAGCATATCCACATCGCAAATAACGAATTCAGGTTGTGTAAAAGTACCAATTATATTCTTATACCCGTCAAGGTTAACCCCGTTCTTCCCTCCTATTGAAGCGTCAACCTGAGCCAGCAAGCTAGTGGCAACGAAACCGAATTTCACCCCTCTCATATATGTGGAAGCAACAAAACCGGCCAGATCGCATACAACCCCACCTCCTATTCCGGCAATAAAGGCTCCCCTGTCCGCTCCCGATTCAAGAAGCCACCGGCATATATCGGCAACGACCTTCAGGTCTTTGCTCTTTTCACCGGGTTCAACGACATAAACGGGGCACCTGGGGAAACGTTTACGATAAATATTATCTACATTTGAATCGGTAATTATGAAGGTTTTTCTTCCTTTAAGATATTTTTTTAGATTATTCATGCACTCTCCGACAACTACCACAGATTGACGGTCCTTCAACTTAACTTCTATTTTTTCCATATTATCATTACATATTCAGCCATAAAAAACACAACAGCAGCATCTGTACAGCCATACATACCATAATTGAATTTTAACCGGGACCAGATAAGAGTCCAGGTACAACCATTTAAAGAACAACAGTCATTAGGTGGACTATACCAACCGGACAACCATATTTACAGGCATAAAGTTAAGCTGAAATTTTTATTTTCCAACCATTCCCGCGCCGGGGGACTTAATGTGATGTGATTCCCTGTTTATCTCATCAAAGAGCCGGTTCACAAAATCAGGTCTTAAACCGTCATTTATGGCAAGGCCCTGCAATCTGCCGTTAGCTTTTTCGCATTCCGATCTTTGAGTTGATAATGAAACACCGGGATTTTGTTTCATTGCAATTTGCCGTGCCAGCTCCATCCTGCTGGCAATGGTATGTACAAGAAGGTCATCTACCTTTTCTATTTCTGAACTCAACTCATCAATTGTATTATATGTCTCCTCACTGCTATGAGGAGACACGATCTCAAGATCGTTCATCAGGTCGGAAAATGCCGGCGGATCAAGTTGTTGTGCAGCATCGCTCATCGCTTTTTCAGGTTCAGGATGAACCTCGATCATCAGTCCACCCATACCTTCTCCCATGGCTCTTCCCGACACAAGAGGCACCAGGCTGCGCTTACCGGTAATGTGACTGGGATCACATATTATTGTCATTCCGGGCATCCGCTCCTTCAATGCCTTGGGTATCTCCCATATAGGAGGATTTCTGAATATGGATTTACCCCAAACGGAAAACCCCCTGTGTATTGCCCCCACCTCTTTTATTCCTACTTTAAGGAACCGGTTTATGGCACCATACCACAACTCCAGATCAGGGTTAAGAGGATTTTTGACAAATACCGGAATATCCACGCCCCTGAGAGATTCTGCGATTTCCTGAACAACAAAAGGATTGCTGACCGTCCTTGCTCCTATCCACAAAAGATCAATATCATATTTCAATGCCTCAAGAACATGCTTTTCACATCCCACTTCGGTAGCAACCTTCATGCCGGTTTCAAGTTTTATGTCCCTGAGCCATTTCAAACCTTCAGAACCAACACCCTGGAATGAATCAGGCAATGTACGCGGTTTCCATACTCCTGCACGGAAATAATCTACACTCTTACAATCTTTCAGGGCAAGAGCTGTTTCAAGAAGCTGCATGGGCGATTCCGCACTGCATGGTCCCGCAATGATCAGTGGTTTTTCTTTCTTCCGGCGGTCATTTTCAGTAACTGCCGGTTCGCTGTTAAGGTTTTCTGATCTTTTCATTTTTCAGGATTATAATTATTTATTTTCGGTTTCAATTTTAATTTCAGCTGACTGTCAGAATATATTCTAAAAGTTTATTTCTGTTTGTAATCGTTCATAAACTCTTCCCGTGCCTTGTTTGCCTTCCCTATAAACCCGGCTAGTGCATCCCATTTTCCTAACTTTATCATATTCCTGATTTCCGAAAGACTGGTTATCATATCATCGAGGCTGCCCGATATCTTTTCATTATTTAGCTGCATAATAGGTATCCACATATCGGCGGGACTAGATGCCAGTCTTGTCGAGGACTCGAATCCGGTGGCAGCCACTTTTGTCAGGAATTCATTGTCCCCCTTGCGCTCTGCAGTTAAAGCCGAGAGTCCATAGGCAATAACCTGGGGTAGATGAGAAACCTGTGCAACACAAGTATCATGAAGATCGGGTGTCATATACAATAAACTCATCCCAAGCTTTTCAAATATTGAAGAAGCTAAACTTAATGCGGGTGCAGATGATTTTTCCTTTTCACATATTATCACTTTCCTGTTAAGGAAAAGATGTGCATCAGCGGCCTCGGGACCGGATACTGCCAATCCTGCCATGGGATGCGCAGCAACAAATTGCTGCCTTTTCGGATGGTATTCCACCACCTTGCATATAGCGGCTTTAACCGAGCCGGCATCTATTACGACAGCTTGCTCACCAATGTCATCGAGGATCCGGGGAAGAAGTCTGATAGTTGCATCTACGGGCACAGTAATGATTACCACATCAGCATTGCTCACTGCCTTTTCGAGCGGCAAACCTCTGCGTATTAATCCCCTGTACAAAGCTTCCTGCAAATGTCCTGCGTTGTTATCGACCCCTGTAATTTCCTCTGTCAAATCCTTCAGTCCATCCGCTATTGAACAACCTATCAGTCCGGTACCGACAATCACAATGTTTAATTTTCTTTCTTCCTTTTTATTATCCATAATATTTATTGGTTTAAAAAACCGGCTTATTCAAACAAAAAAGGCCCCTCGTATTCTGAAGGGCCATTTTTTGTTTGAATATTATGATATGATCAGTTCATTACATACCCGGGCCCCTTTTATTCATAAAATAAAAGAAAAAAAAGTTCCAGGTAAAATATGTGTGAGCTGTTCTCATGTTTCTACTTTGAATTGCAATAATAGTGATTTTTTTACAAATATTCAATCTATATCATTTTTTTTTAAAAAAGAGTAGTTTTTTTAAAAAATATACTACTTTTACAAAATCAGAAAACAACTAATTTTAATGATAAACAAAATAAATAATAATATCTGGTGGTGGCACTGCACAATATATTGCTGTGTTAAGCGCTGTTATTATCAGTAAACTATTACCATAATAATATTTACGTAAGCCCGCTTAGCATAGCGGGCTTTTTTTTGTGAAAAAATTAATCTCTGACACATGGAACCTGTAAATTTTAAATGTTCAATTCAGCATCTCTCAGCAGATACCCTTACCCCTGTTGGTTTGTATCTGCGCCTCCGTGATGCATTTCCGCAGAGCCTCCTCCTGGAATGCACCGATTTCAGTTCACGGGAAGACGCATATTCATATATATGTCTCAACCCGGTAGCCGGAATCGAGATCACTGCAGAGGAGGTACGAAGTTACTTTCCCGGGAAACAGACTGTTTCAGAACCGGGTCCGGGACATAAGGATATCGTATCCCTTGCAGATTCATTCACCGGCTCTATTAATATAGAAAACATGCCTGAAGAAAAGATCCTGCCCGGACTCTTTGGATTCACCTCATATGAAGCAGTTAATTTATTTGATAATGTAAACATTAATCGTAGTGATTCATCCTCCCCGGTTCCGTTGTTAAAATATGACCTTTATTCTGTGGTTATTGCGATAAACCATTTTAATAACACCATGACCATTTGTGAACTTGAAACAGGTCAACCGGACAATCACTCAAGAAAAGTGATCTCCCTGCTAGCAAATAAAAATACTACAACCTTTCCTTTCAGAATAAGCGGACAAGAAACCACTAATCTAGACGATGACACTTTTCTTGACATGGTAGCAAGTGGCAGAAAACACTGTGCCAGGGGCGATGTTTTTCAGATAGTCCTCTCCCGTAGATTTGAACAGACCTTTCAGGGGGATGAATTTTCGGTATACAGGGCGCTGAGGTCGGTCAACCCTTCACCCTACCTCTTCTATTTTGACTATCTGGATTATAAATTATTCGGATCTTCCCCCGAGGCACAGCTGCAGATAAAAGAGGGTGTGGCTTCAATTAACCCGATTGCAGGTACTATTCCCAAAACCGGCGACAGGCTGAGTGATGAAAAACTCGCCAATGCCCTGCTGTCCGATCCCAAAGAAAACTCAGAACATTCTATGCTGGTTGACCTGGCAAGGAATGACCTGAGCCGGCATTCAAAAAATGTCAGGGTAAAGTCCTACAAAGAGGTACATGCCTATTCACATGTCATCCACCTGGTATCTACAGTAACCGGAGAATTAAATGGAAACCGGAAGTCATACAGGGTTTTTGCCGATACATTTCCTGCAGGCACTCTTTCAGGTGCACCCAAACACAGGGCCTTACAACTTATTGACCAGATTGAACCCACGGGTCGCGGATTCTATGGTGGTGCTATAGGGTATATGGGACTGGGAGGTTCACTAAATCATGCCATCATGATAAGGTCATTTGCCAGTTACGGAGGAAAACTGGTTTATCAGGCAGGCGCAGGAATAGTCATCGATTCGGTACCCGAGAAGGAGCTTGCAGAAGTAAAAAGCAAATTATCGGCACTCCGGCAGGCTCTTAAAATGGCAGAAAACATTAAATAACAGATTATGGCACGCATACTTATTATCGACAATTACGATTCATTTACATATAACCTGGTCCATTATGTTAATGAATACAACGAACACCAAACTGATGTATACAGAAATGACCGGATAGAACTGTCCGAAATAAATAATTATGACGGCATATTGTTGTCACCGGGACCAGGGATTCCTTCGGAAGCAGGAAGGCTCCTTGAAATAATTGACAGGTACAAGGAGACGAAGAGAATTTTCGGTGTTTGTCTCGGACTCCAGGCCATAGCAGAAGTATTCGGGGGAAGTCTGCTTAATACTGCTAAAGTATATCACGGGGTGGCAACTACAATAAATATTCTGGAACCTGCACATTACATTTTCAACGGATTGCCGGCAAGTTTCCAGGGAGGAAGGTACCATTCATGGGTGGTAAAAAAAGACTCAGTTCCCTCATGCCTTCGCACAGATGCACTTGATGATGAAAAATATATCATGGCTATGAGTCACCGGGAACTGGACGTATGCGGTGTACAATTTCATCCGGAATCAATTCTCACCCCACAAGGCAAGCAGATTGTTTTTAACTGGTTGGAAAAATTTGACACCCGTTAACAAAACATTAATAAACATGAAACCCTTATGCTACTTCATAACACAAAATAAGATATAAACATGAAACATATACTTGATAAATTACTCGAATCCCAGCAGCTAAGCCGTGAAGAAGCAGGAAAGCTAATGCAGGGCATTGCCGGCAATGAGTTTAATGATGCACAGATTGCTGCAATCCTCTCATCTTATATAATGAGGAATATAAATCTGGATGAACTTCTGGGTTTCAGGGATGCCTTGCTGGAACTTGCGGTTAAAGCAGATTTGAACGGCGATAAGATAATAGACCTCTGTGGAACAGGCGGTGATGGTAAAAACACCTTCAACATATCAACCATTTCATCCTTTGTGGTGGCAGGAGCAGGTATTCATGTGGCAAAACACGGAAATTACGGAGTGTCATCCTCTACCGGCTCATCCAATCTGATGGAGCATTTTGGTTACCGGTTTTCCAACGACAATGATAAACTGAAAAGGGAGATCGAGCAGGCAGGAATATGCTTCATGCATGCGCCTTTGTTTCATCCGGCACTTAAAGCAGTCGGACCGGTAAGAAGACAGCTGGGAATAAAAACCATATTCAATATAATGGGTCCGCTGGTTAACCCGGCAAATCCGGCTTACCAGCTAAGCGGAGTATTCAGCATCGAAGCAGGGCGCCTTTACAGTTACCTGATGCAAAAAGAAAAAAAGAATTTTGTGGTAGTCCACAGCCTCGACGGCTACGATGAAATATCACTTACCTCGCGCATCAAGGTATTCTCTCCACAGGGAGAAGGAGTACTCAGTCCAGAAAGCTTCGGCATGCCATTTAATAATGAAAGATCACTACATGGCGGAGATAGTATTAATGAAGCGGCGGATATATTGCTCTCTGTGCTTGAGAACAGGGCAACACAGCCACAACTTAACACCGTTCTGGCAAATTCGGCACTGGCTATTTCATGCTATAACAACAAAAATAACCTCTCTGATTCTCTTGAAGCCGCAAAAGAATCGATAATGTCGGGAAAGGCTTTAGAAAGCTTCAGGAAACTTATAAATATGCAGTAAACAAAATCACCGAATTTCAGAACAAACATCAGAACCATAATATCATTAGTAAATATCATAACTGAACAGTATAACCAAACAGCATAACTGAATATCATAATTGAACATAATTATCAAACAGCATAACTGAAATTCGTAACCCAATCTGATAACTGAACATCAAAACCGAATATAATAATCATAATATCATAAATATTAAACAGCCATTAACTAATAAAGATGGATCTGCTAGAAAAAATTGTAAAAGCAAAAAAAGCCGGTATTCTGAAAGATAAAGAAAAAACACCGGTCTCCTCACTTGAAAACAGCAAATATTTTGAATCACCGGTCCGCTCCCTTGCAGGAGCTCTCAGGAACAAAAATGGTTATGGAATAATTGCGGAATTCAAGAGAAGGTCTCCCTCGAGGGGAATAATCAATGCCGGAGCAATGCCCGGAAAGGTATGCCCTGCCTACCTGAATTCGGGTGCGGCGGCAGTATCTGTTCTAACAAACGAAGAGTTTTTCGGGGGAAGCAACAGGGACTTTCTTGAGGCAAGAGCACTCTGTGGTGGACCACTTTTGAGAAAGGAATTTATTATTGATGAGTACCAGGTGATTGAATCAAAAAGCCTTGGTGCGGATGTAGTTCTTCTTATAGCCGATATTTTAACTGAAAAAGAACTAAAAGGTCTCTCGGAGCTGGCCTTATCGCTCAACATGGAAGTACTTTTTGAAATACACGATGAAAGTGGTATTAACAAACTGCCAGGTAATTGCAAACTGGTAGGTGTGAACAGCAGGAATCTGGGTACTTTTTCAATTAACATGGATGTGCCGTCAAAAATTATAGATAAACTTCCAGGAAACAGCATCAAGATCGCTGAAAGTGGCATCCATTCGGCTGAAAAGCTTGTTGAATTCAATCAACAGGGCTTTAGCGGCTTTCTTATAGGAGAAATGTTTATGAAAGAACGGGATCCTGGAGAAGAGTGTAAAAGGCTGATCCGGGATATTGAAAATTTACAGGCCATACAAACTTAATATTTTGAAATACATATAAAAAATCCTGGGAATATAATATAAACTATATTTTAATCCCGGACACATATTATAAAAGATCTGAAGAATGAAGATAAAAGTATGCGGCATCACCAATAACAGAAACCTGAAAGATATTGCCATGTTAGCACCTGATTACATGGGATTTATATTTCATAAAAATTCTCCGCGTGATGTGTCCGGAATTATTGACCGGCTCGATTTAACCACCATCCCTTCCGGCATCAAGAAAGTAGCGGTTACGGTGGATCAGCCATTTGAAAAAGTAAAGGATATTATTACGAAATACAAATTTGATGCGATTCAACTACACGGAGACGAATCTCCTTCATATTGCAAAAAGCTGATGTCCGTTTGCCTGGTTATCAAGGCCTTCAGGGTATCAGCACTTCTGCCAAAAGAAATGGCTGCTTATGAGGATAACTGCCATCTTTTTCTTTTGGATGCAAAAGGGAGATATCCGGGAGGCAATGGCATAAAGTTCAATCATGATATATTAAAAGAGTACCATCTGACAACCCCCTATATCCTTAGCGGGGGCATTGGCGATAACGATCTGCCATACCTGCAGGATATGGATATGCCCGGTCTGGCTGGAGTCGATCTTAACAGCAGGTTTGAACTCTCCCCCGGATACAAAAGCATTTCTTCATTAAAAGTATTCATACAAAAACTCAGGACAAATGTCACAATTAATAGATAGCAAGGGCTTTTACGGTGAATTTGGTGGAGCATGGATCCCTGAAATGCTGCATTTGAATATAGAGCAGCTGACCGGCGCCTATGTCAGGATACTCGAATCAGACAAATTCAAGACAGAGTTCAGAGATCTCCTGCGTGATTATGCCGGCCGGGCCACCCCGTTATTTCATGCCGGTAGACTTTCAGATTACATGGGAGCCAAAATTTACCTTAAAAGAGAAGATCTTTGCCATACTGGTTCTCACAAGCTCAACAATGTGATTGGTCAGGTTTTGCTGGCGATTATCATGAATAAAAAACGGATTATTGCTGAGACCGGTGCGGGTCAGCACGGCGTGGCAACAGCTACAGTATGCGCCCTAAAAGGTCTGCCCTGCACAGTATTTATGGGAGAAAAGGATGTAGAAAGGCAACAGCCCAATGTTATGCGCATGAAAATGCTGGGAGCAGAAGTGATACCGGTTACATCCGGCAGCCGTACGCTGAAAGATGCAACAAACGAAGCCATCAGGTACTGGATCAACCATCCCTCAGAAACTCATTACCTGATAGGATCAACTATCGGTCCCCATCCATACCCTGATCTGGTTGCACGCCTGCAATCCGTTATTTCAGAAGAGATCTCTGATCAGCTTTATATAAAGGAAAACAGAAAATATCCTGATTACCTGGTAGCTTGTGTAGGAGGAGGCAGTAATGCTGCCGGCACCTTTTTTCATTACATTGATAATCCCAAAGTAAAACTCATAGGCGCAGAAGCTGCAGGTGAAGGAGCGGGAACAGGAAAAACAGCAGCCACTATATCAATGGGATCACCAGGAATAATCCATGGATGCAGAACGCTGCTGATGCAAAGTACCGAAGGGCAAATTACCGAGGCACATTCCATATCGGCCGGACTGGATTATCCCGGCATTGGTCCCCTGCACGCACACCTGCACCAGACAGGAAGGGCAATTTACCTCCCAATAACCGATACGGAGGCAATGCAGGCAGCACACCTGCTTACCAAACTCGAGGGGATCATACCTGCCCTCGAATCGGCCCATGCAATAGCTGCTTTAAAAAAGCTTGACCTGAAAAAAGATGATATCGTAGTAGTGAACCTTTCAGGGAGAGGGGACAAAGACATGGAAAGTTATATGAGCTCAATGCAGACAACTTATTCCTCTGAGGATATTTGAAGGTAAAACAGCATAATTCAATCAAATAACGATCATTTATAATCAAAGACCATTTATGAATGCCCTGACCAAATTATTCAAAAACAAGAACAAAAATCTTATCTCCATCTACTTCACGGCAGGTTTTCCCGAAAAGGACAGTACTGTTCCCATCATTCATTCTCTTCAGGAAGAGGGCATTGACTTTCTGGAAGTAGGTTTTCCTTTCTCCGATCCTCTGGCCGACGGACCGGTAATACAACAAACCAGTCACCAGTCAATTATGAACGGCATGAACCTGGAACTATTACTGGACCAGCTTAAAGCAGCCAGAAAAAATATTACCATACCCCTGATACTAATGGGATACCTGAACCCTGTTTTGCAAATGGGAATGGAAGTATTCTGCAGGAAAGCAGATGAAGCAGGGATAAGCGGGGTCATTCTGCCGGATCTGCCCCCTGAAGAATACGAGGAAGCATATCAGGATATGTTCAAAGCACATGATCTCCACATGATATTTCTGATAACCCCCGAAACCAGTTCCCCACGAATAGAAAAAATTGACAAACTCAGCACGGGATTCATCTATGCCGTAAGCTCTTCCTCTACCACCGGGAAGCAGGATTCCTTCAGCGATGCACAAACATCCTACCTCAAACGGCTGCAGTCCGCGACACTCCAGAATCCCGTAATGACAGGTTTTGGAATCCATAATAAAAACACACTCCAAACAGTATGGGAATATAGTGCAGGTGCTATAATAGGCACCGCATATCTTAAATCGCTTATGAAAAGTGATAATGAAAAAGAAGCAATAAATGGCCTTAAGGAGCAACTAGGAATCAATAGACTTGATTAATTCATCGAGGCAATAATTTGACATAAAAGTGCACCCTACGTTCTATTTATGGTTAATTTTAAATTATTCTTCATTAAAAAGCGGAAATAACATTGATGGCACATGTGCCTCCATCATTATCCGGTCTATTTCACTGACGATATCAGGAAACTGCT